>JANQOL010000433.1 GCA_028289675.1 Pirellulaceae bacterium | reverse complement strand
AAACGTTCTGTACTACGACTGGGTAAAGAACGACTGGCAACCCGTGCACTTGATGGACTACGTCGGCGGCGTGATGGGGTCGTTTTATATACTGCTTTGCTGGAGCGGCTTGTACTTCGGTATCAAGTACTACCTGCAGCTGCAAGAGCAGACCGAGGCGACGCTTAAAGCAACGGCGGCGGCACACCAAGCACAATTGAAGATGCTGGGTTATCAACTCAACCCGCACTTTTTGTTCAATACGCTGAATGCGATATCCACATTAATCCTAGACGGCGCAAACCAAGCTGCCAACCAAGCCGTAAGCCGATTAAGCGATTTTTTGCGCTATACACTCGATAACGACCCGATGAAACGGGTTACTCTCGGCTCCGAACTCGCGGCCCTCGATTTGTATCACGGACATGCCCTACGACCGCTTCTTGCGTTACCAGCTATGCGGTGATCTGCTCGACGACTCGGCGGCGGTGGCGACTATGTTTTGCCTGGCTGGCCCAGACATGCCCGACATCAATGAACAAGACCTGCGCCGGCACGATAGGCTGAATGAGATTACCTCGACGGTCGGTGCGGTTTGCTTGGGATTCCAGTTTCACTGCGCCCAGTGTCACGATCACAAGTACGATCCGATTTCGCAAGCCGATTTCTATCGTTTGAGGGCCATCTTTTCATCGGCTGTACCGGTCATGAAACGTGACCGGCCCGTGCTTCAGTTGGCGCACCATGACGATACTCCCTCGCCGCGCTTGTTTCATCGCGGCGAGCTCCGTCATGCGGGGCCCGCGGTCAAACCGGGGCTGCCAAGGTTGGCTGTGCCAGCTGGCGAAGATTGGACTTGCGATGGTCCGCAGCCTCGTTTGGAGTTTGCGGACTGGTTGGCAGCTGATTCCAACCCATTGACCGCGCGGGTCATGGCAAACCGCGTGTGGCAGTTTCATTTCGGCCTCAGTCTGACCGAGAATCCCAGTGATTTCGGCATCATCGTCGACGGACCGTCTCATCCTGAGCTGTTGGACTGGTTGGCATCGCAGCTCAGGTATCGACGCTGGAGTCTGAAGGAGATGCATCGCGCGATCGTTCTGTCCGCAACGTATCGTCAGGCGTCCGCGCAGTCCATCGAGGCTGGCACTGTGTACTCGGGTTTTCCACGCCGGCGGCTACAAGGCGAAGTCGTGAGGGATGCGCTGCTCAGTGTTAGCGGACAACTGAATCGCCACATGGCTGGTCCCAGCGTGTTACCGCCGCTACCACCGGAAATGGTCAAGACGTTGCTCAAAGGGCAGTGGAAGACCAGTTCAGCACGGCGGGATCATGTGCGGCGTAGCATCTACACGTTTTGTCGCCGCAATTTGCGGTTCCCGATTTTCGACGTGTTCGATCGTCCCGACGCGGGAGCATCTTGTGCCTGCCGCGACCAAACCACCACCGCGCTGCAATCGTTACAAATGTTAAATAGTCCGCTAACCATCGAATGTGCGTCTCGCTTTGCTGAAAAGCTGATTCGCCAGCACGCCATGGAGCAGGCTTTTGATCGGCGGCCGGAAGAAAGGTCGCGGGAAAAAACCAAGCGGCCGCCAGCTGACTGGGAGAAACTGGTGGAGTCGCTTTTCTGGGACGCGTTGGGCAGGCCGCCGGACACTTTGGAATCCCAAACCTTTACTCAGTTCCTAAAGTCCGCCCAAACTCCTCGAACAGGCCTAGAGACAGCCTGCGTGGCCATCTTTAACTGCAACGAATTCTTGTATGTTGACTAGCTGGACGGCGCCATGCTTCGAACCATATCAACCCGAAGCAGTAGCGAGCGAATGAGTTAGGTCGAAACATACACCCTCACACGCCACAATTTGTGCTGGTACTTGCTTCCGGCAAAGCATGGCTCCTTCCAGTTAGTGACCGCCTATCGACCGAATCGCTCGAGCCCGAGTCGATCGGGGCCATAACGCGGCAGCGAAGCCCCACGATCGACGGATTTCGGCTCGTTGTGCGCGTCAGTTGCAAAAATGTTGGATGCCGACGAGCGGCTGCAACGGCTGCTCAAGCGGGGTCTAAGTTCGCTATTCGTTACGACCGACTGCGGCAAGTCGGCGAGCGTCGATCGCAGCGATTATGCGGCGTTTTTTTGGGTTGTGAATTTTTGACCAAGTCCAATCTGAATCCTATAGTTGCACGGGCCGACTTCGTACATGGATGGTCGCGCACCCAGCCTACCGGGCTGGTGCACTTCGAGGAACATGCCCACTCGCGAAGCTCATGCAGCTGATGTCATTGCGAAAGTAGTCGCATTTTCAGTCGCACTCTGAGTTTCGATTCCATGTTGCCAAGAAGTCGACTCCTCGGAACAGAATATATGATCCGCTCGCCACGTGTTCGCGTTGCCTGCCTGAGCGTCGCGATTGCCCTCTCCGCTCACCTGGCTTATGCCCAACCGGCAAGCAACTCTTCGGCCACTTCGAACCCTACCGCGCTGCTGCAAGATGGTATCGAGTTGGAGCAGGCCAGCGAGTGGATTCGCGCCATTCAGCACTATGAGCTGGCCATCCGTCTGCATCCGCAAGACTCCGAATTGCGCCGGCGGTTGTTGATTTCTAGGCTGCACTACGATGTCGTACGTCGCAGCACCGACTCGTCGATCAGTCGAATGCTGGAAACGGTGTCGCCGGAACAAGCCCTCGAGCTGTATTCAGAAGTGGTGGCACGTCTGGAGATGAGCTATGTCGAGGCGTTGGATCTGACCGAAATCGTCCGTGGCGGCACGGCCTACCTGGAAGTCGCGTTGACCGAACCGGGATTCGTGGAAGCTCACGTGCAAAGTCGGCTGGCGGCGCAAGTCGAAGAATTCCGGACGTCGATTCACCGGCTTACACTGGCCAACCGCGTCCGCGATCGATTTGCGGCTCGCAGCATTGTCAGCCAAGCCGCCCAGCAAGCTCAAGTCTCGTTGGGCATTCATCCCACGACCACTATCATGCAGTTCGTGTTCGGTGCCGTGGGGCTGCTGGACCCCTACTCGTCATTCATGTCGTCGGCGGAACTAACCGATGTTGAATCGCAGATCGAAGGTAACTTTGTCGGTTTGGGCATCGCCTTGCAGCCGCACGAAGTACCGCTGCGGATCTTGAATGTGATTCCTGGTGGGCCCGCATTGGAAGCCGGTCTCCAGTCGCAGGATCGTATTCTGGAAATCGGGTCGGTACGCTGTGAAGACGTAGGTGCCGAGCGAGCCGCCGACTTGTTGCGTGGGCCCGAGAAGAGTCATGTGCGATTGCTCGTCCAACGCCCCGATGGCAAAACCTACGATGCCGTGGTAGTTCGCCGCCGCGTCGAAGTGCCCAGCGTGGAGGATGTGAAGTTCCTGGATCCACAACAGGGCGTGGCATATCTGAAGATCAGCAGCTTTCAAAAGACAACCGCGCGCGAATTGGATGAGGCGATGTGGCGGTTGCATCGTCAAGGCATGCAGAGTCTGATCATTGATCTACGGGGCAACCCCGGCGGTTGGTTGGATGCTTCCGTGGCCGTGGCAGACCGGTTTTTGGCTGAAGGCACGATCGTCAGTACACGTGGCAAGAACGGAATCGAGAATCAGAATTACACGGCCCATGCCAGCGGCACTTGGAACGTTCCGTTGGTTCTGGTCGTCGACGACGAAAGTGCCAGCGCCAGTGAGATCTTGGCGGGTGCCATCCGGGACAACGGCCGTGGTGTCCTCGTCGGCACAACGACGTACGGTAAAGGAAGTGTGCAAGGGCTGTTTCACACCGAGTCGTTGGGCAGCGGCATCCGGTTGACAGTGTCCAAATTCTACTCGCCCAGCGGTCGAGCTATCAGCGAACAAGGGGTTCAGCCAACCGTACCCGTTGGAGACGATGTGCGCTTCGTCGCCAAGACCCCGGTCGAGAATCGCGTCCCTGACCGCCTCTCAAATGACCGCATGTTGGACGTGGCCTTGCAGCAAGCCCGCTCGCGGCTGGTTGCTGCACAGCAGCATTTCTCGCGAAACTAGGCAAAGTCACACGGACACCGGCCGCCCTCGAAGATGCCGGTTGTCGGACAACGGCGTACGCCTACGGCTGACGGCTAAACTGCCGCAGCTTCTGTTTAGCCGGCAGCCGGAGGCGTCGATAACGCTGCCGGTGTTCAGGATTCCGACGAAAACTCACCGCCGAGACTGCGCCGCTCGAGATCCAGGATCTTGTCCAATCGCCTCTGATGGCGAGGCTGTGGCGTAAAGCGGGCTTCCAAGAAAGCCCGCAAGACTTCCTGGGCCAATTCCTGGCCGATGACGCGGGCGCCAATACATAGCACGTTCATGTCGTC
>JANQOL010000028.1 GCA_028289675.1 Pirellulaceae bacterium | reverse complement strand
ATCGGTCCGGTCAACCGAAGTGCTTCCTGGCGACGGTGACGATTACATCGAGTTGCACGGCACAGGCGGCGATGACAACATCGACGTCGCTCGCCAAGGCGCGGTGACCATTGAAGGTGCCTCGGTTCTGGCCACCCTGCATAACACGGTGGCGGCGGACCGGTTGCACGTTCATGGGCAAGCCGGCGATGACAACATCAAGGTGTCCAGCGGCATTGAAGCGATCTTGGGGATTACTCTCGAGGGCGACGGTGGCGAGGACTACTTGAGCGCGGACGCCATTCTCATTGGCGGTCCCGGCGATGACTTCCTCGAAGGCGGCCTGGGCGCTGACATGATCTTCGGCGGCGATGGCGAAGATACCATCGTAGGTGGTGCTGGACTGGACACCATTGACGGAGGCGATGGTTACGACCAAATCTTGATCTCCGGCACGTCCGCTAGTGATGCCATTTCCGTCACTCAATCGGCAGCTGGCACACTGGACTTTTCGGTCAATGGCGTGGCTGACACAGACACGATTGTCACCGTCGCCGGGATTCCAACCGTCGAGTCAGTGCGGGTGGAAGCAGGCGACGGAGCGGACACAATCGTCGCAACTTGGGATGACGCGCTCGGAGTCGACGCAGACGCCAACAGCTTACGCATTGAAATCGATGGCGGCGATGATTTCGCCTCCGATCGTTTGGGAATCCTTGATGACGGCACGGGCGATTTGGTCGTCCAGCACGTTGGCGGTGCCCCGGGTACAGGCGGTGTGCAAATAGGTCCCGCCAATGCGGAGCCATTGGTAGCGACATACGAAAACGTGGAAGTTGTGCAGCCAGTGGCCACCGCTGACGGTCGTGTTGAAGTCTTCAAGTACGATCCGTTTGAGACCAACGATTCTCCTACGATCGCAACGCACCTGGGTGCCGGGCAAACGATCAACGTGGATCCCACCATCAATCCTGGCATCGATCCCATCTTCGGTCTTCCCGCAGACGTCGATTACTTCCGCATCGAAGCGGAAGTCACAGGAACACTGGACATTCAGGCGTTCTACGAACAAATCGCCACGGTGGCTAGCGGACGCCCAGGGCTGCCCGGAAATGGCGATCTTTCAATCCGTCTGTTGGACAGCGGCTTGAGCTTGATTGCCGGCACCGGCGCTTTTGGTGATCTGGACGCGGACGATAACGGCCGGATACGCATACCAACCGTCCAAGGACAGGTCTACTTTATTGAGGTGTCCGGAGCGAGCAATCAAGTGATCAACGCTTTCGATCTGACAATTATCAACGCGTTGCCGCCGGTACCGCAGGATATCGAGTTGGATGACGCGGTCATCGACGGTGTCGCGCCCGAGGGCAGCGATACCGGACGCAATCACACGGACAACGTGACCTTCGACAACACGCCCACCATCTACTTCCGGTTGGACGACGCACTGCTGCTCAATGATGTGGCCAATCCAGTTGATGACGCGGCCATACCGATTCCATTCCAAAATGGCATCGCCGCACCTGGATTTGCGGTAGCCGTCTTTGACGAAGGCCAAACGCCCGGGACCGGTGCCGGCACGGTCGATCCACAAACGGTGTTGGGATACGCCAGCCAAGTGGCCGGAGTGCCAGGCCTGTATTCATTCACGACACCTGTGCTGTCGGATGGCAGCCACTTCTTGACGGCGCGTGTGGAGATGATTGATCCATCGACGGCGGCTGCAACTGGCTTCGGACCTCGCAGCGATGCACTTGAGATCGTCGTGGACACCGTGGACCCGCCGGTCTCCTTTGGTAGTCCGACTGTGGCCGACGACGGTCTGCATCCCGACAGCGATAGTGGCGACCCGGGTTTGGTCGGCACGCAGGTAGATCGGATTACGAACGACCTGACGCCCACCTTCTTCGGACGCGCGGAAGCCAACGCGATTGTTCGAGCTTACGTAGACGTCGACAATTCCGGCACGCTGACGGCGGCAGACGTGCTGATCGGACAAACCGTGGCCCTGCCTCTGGATGGAACGCAACAAGAGCCGAACGGAGAGTGGCAGCTAACGTCAACGATCAGCATGAACGATCCTGTGGAACTGGCCGCACTGGGGACCGACGGATTGCGTCGCATTCTGGTGACGGCCGAAGACCTGGCGGGCAATGTGTCCGCTCCCGCCGAGACGCTGGAGATCTTCATTGACACGGCTGGGCCGATCGTGACCAACGTGTCGATTACGGATGTCCCCAGTTACAACCTGTTCAATCTGAAGCCGAACAATGTGAACCAAGGCCCAACGCCGGCTATCACTAGCTTGACGATCGACGTGCGTGATTTGCCCGAGCGAGCGGCCAACTTCTTGTATCGAGCCGTCTCCAATGTTCCTCCACTGGCTCCGATCGTGCTGACCGGAGATCACAGCGGAGTGATTGCGACGACCGGTGTCGCCTTTATCAGCGACCCGATAGTAGCTGGTGCGGCGGCCTCCGGCGACATCGTGTTGACGTTTGCGGAGCCGCTTCCCGACGATCGCTTCACACTGACGCTGCACGATTCGATCATTGATCCTGCGGGCAACCGACTAGACGGTGAAAACAACGCGGCCGAACCCACGGCTTCGCCAACCTTCCCGACCGGCGATCTGATTCCTGGCGGAGACTTCATCGCACGTTTCACCGTGGACAGCAGGCCGGAGGTGGCGACTTGGTCGCAAGGTGTCGTGTACGCGGACATCAACGGCAATTTCGTCTGGGATCCGGAAGGCCAGGACAACGATGCGACCAACCGAGATTTCGCCCTCAACTTTGGCGAACTCACCGACGCCTACTTTGCTGGTAACTTCGCTCCTGCGGCAGCAGCCACGGCCAGCGGATTCGACAAGCTGGGAGCCTATGGCGCTTTCAATGGTGCCTACCAGTTCTTCCTGGACACCAATGATGACGGCGTTGGAGACACCGTGGGCTCGATGGCCTTCCAAGTGAATGCCATTCCCGTCGCTGGAGACTTCAACGCGGCACACCCCGGCGACGAGATCGGCGCGTTCGATGGACAGAACTGGTATCTGGACGTCAACGGCAACAACAACATCGACGCCGGCGAGCAATTTGCCAGTAACTTGCGCGGTTTACCGCTCGTCGGAGACTTCAATGGCGACGGCAATGACGACCTCGCCACCTACAACAATGCCAATGGCCAGTTCCAATTCGACTTGGACCGCAACGGCACGATTGACGATCAGTTGACGTTTGGCTTCAGCAACTTTGGCGAAAAGCCAGTCGCCGGAGACATCAACTTGGACGGTATCGATGACTTGGTTCTGTGGGTGCCGGATCGCGATGGCCAGTTGCCGAAGGATGCGGGCGAGTTCCATTTCCTGGTTTCAGATCAAGTCGATAACTTGCCGAGCAACGTATTCTCCGCCTTCAGTCCGGCTCCATTGGGCAACGATCTGATATCCCAGTTTGGTGACGACTTCGCATTGCCCTTGTTCGGCAACTTCGATCCGCCGGCCGGTGAAGCTCCTCCGGTGGACGTCGATGGCCACCGCGAAGACAACCCGTTTGACGTCAATGGTGACGGAAGCGTATCGCCAATCGACGCTTTGTTGGTCGTTAACTTGATCAACAATGATTTTGAATTGACCACCAGTACGGTGCGGCGCTTGGATGGCATTCTGCCAGACGTCAGCGACGATGCTGCGGTGTCACCCGTCGATGCTTTGCTGGTCATCAACCACATCAACTTGGGTGAGCTGTCTGGTGAGGGCGAGGCACCCAGCGAGCCGTCGGTGGAACTGGCGCTGGATAGCGAGCTGGATCCTTACGCTTCCGCCGTGGACGAAGCTTTGAGTAGCTTGTTCGAGGATGAGCTCCGCAAGAAACGGCAGTAGCATTTCAGCGATTCTGCGGGCTAGCGACGACTTTAAAAGCGGAAAAGATCAGGGCGGCATTCACGTCGATTGCCGCCCTGATCGCATTTTGAATTCGTCCGTTGAAGGATTACAACCGCAGTTCGGTGCGGAATACGAGTCCGCTGAAGCTGATCGATTCATCCAATTCCAACAGGTTGCCGGTGCGGACGGCCTGGATGTAATCGCGATTGTTGACGGCGTTGAACCAAGTGCTGAACAGGTAGCCGGTCGACAGTTTCAGACCGCCGCCTTTGCTTTGCCAACCGAAGCCCAGTTCGCTTTCGACCACTGGAGTGATGCGAAAATCTTCGTAGATGTTGGCGATGACACCACCACCAAATTGGTTGACTTGTGTGTAATCAGCTTGCCAATTGCCGGCCAGCAAGCTGCCCATGACTTTGCCATACACGCTGAAGCCCGAGCCGGGAGCCCGACGCTCGCCATCGATGCCGCCCAGGATGCCAACGCCGCTGAAGTCAATATCGGTGGTGACCGTCGTCAGTCCCGTAGCGACGGCAACGGTTTGCCGACCAACTAGTCCCTGCTCCAAGTTGCCATAGCGAATTCCGCCGTTCCAGTTGATGACGCCACAGTCGCTGGAGCGATAGACTTTGCGAATCAGAACATCGGCGATTTGGAAGTTGATCAACTGGTGAGCGTCAGCACTCAAGCTGGCCGCTCCGGTGGTCGCCACACTGGGATGAATCAGTTGGGAGTTGAGCACGTAGGGGCTATTCGCATTCAAGCTGCTGTCCGTGTCACCGTCCCAGCGGGCGTAGGTGGCCACAATGCTGCTGCAATCCGACAGAGCTTGCACCAAACCCACTCGGTATCCGACATGTTCGTCAATGTTAGACAGTCCGATTGGCCCCGTAGGAGACGCATTGACGGAAGTGTCAGCTTGCTCGACGGCGTAGATCAGATCCGAGCTACCGGGACTCAAGTAAAGTACTTCGCCAAATCCGCCGGAGCGGTGTGCCCACCAAGGGGGACATTCGCAGATGCACACTGCACTATCGCAAGTTGTGCAAATGCCAACGCTATCGCAGCCAGTGTCGCAAGCCGCGGATGCACAAGCCAGTTCAACGGCGCTTTCGTCCGATCCCTGGCTGATGTAACCGGCGTCTGTCAGTGCCTGTTGGACGAACGTGTCCGGTGCGGACTGGTAGGTCTGGCTGTCAGACAGCGAAACTGCAACAGCGGAAGGTTGCTGGGCGCGGGCCGCTGAGCACAATACGAGCGCCAAGCTAGCTGCCAAAAGGGATGTGCGCAGATGCATCAGGTTCTCTCCTAAATCCATTCTTGGAATTCAGTGCTTGTCCGAAAACTGGCTTGACGACCGCGGGTTGAGCCGACGGCGCTAGCCGCAGACTCTTCAACACGCTGGCCCGCATTCAACGGCCTCTCGCATTGGCGAGCCCAATGCTAGCGCATACGACTCAATGTTTCCGAATAGGCACTCGAAGAGCTTCCACGGAGCCCGGGCAGCACACTAGGAAACGCTCGCCTAATCCTCACTATCGGACGTCGGGCAAACCGCAAAACTGAAAATACCAGCACAACCGGACAGACTGCCTATCCTCTCTAGTCTGGCGCCGTTGAGCCCAGACCGTCCGTTGATGACGCAGGCCAAGCCTGGATATTGCAGTAGCCAAAGCGCGATAGCACGAGGTTTCCGCAAGACGTGGGGAAACCGCACGCTATCGCGTGGCGGCTGATTTGC
>JANQOL010000350.1 GCA_028289675.1 Pirellulaceae bacterium | reverse complement strand
GTGCGTCGATGCGTTGCAACCAGCCTTCGGCACCGAGCGCGAAGACACTGTCACCAGACAACGTCGGAGTTGCCCGCGGTCCAGGTCCGCCCAACGGGTCGAAAAAACGCGACTCCACCGTACGCGCCCACACCTCCTGGCCGCTACGTGCGTCGTAGCAAACCACGGCTTCCAGTTCACCTCGTTGTTCTTGCGTCATCAACAACGGCTCGGCAACCGCGAAAGATGACCAAGCCGGGCCAACTTGGATCCGCCATTGCTCTTGGGGTGGATTCGCATCCCAGCGTGCATCAATGAGCGACCCGCGTTGAACTCCATCCCGCTGGGGCCCGCGGAAACCCGGCCACTGAGGATCAGCTAGGGCAACGGCGTCTTCCATGGTCAGTTCAGTCGAAGACGAATTGGCTTGTCGACTGGCCAAGAACCGCTGCTCGGGAGTTGAATTCCAGCGCCAGTCCAGCTCCATTGAGAAATCACCCCGCATGCCACCGGCTTGCAACAACGTCGAAAAGCCGAAACCGAGTAAAGCGAACACGATGGCCACCCAAGTCCGTCGCGTCGATCGCACTCGCGACATCACACACAAGGCGATGGCAAATGCCCCGACACCCATCGGGATCGTCAAGATCATCATGGCCGGACCATGCATCGACGGATCCACGGTCGCCACCGTGGCCGCTCCCAGTCCTACGATGGCGAACAGCCCCAAGAGTCGCTCTCCCCAAGTGGCACGGCTGAGGGTCAACCACCACAGCACAATCCCCAAGCACAGCAGCAGTGGTCCAAAAGCTGCCAGCATCCACAACATGGCCGGGCCATCCTGAACGGCACTGGGCACATAGCGGGCAACTACCATCATCAGTAGCATCAGTAGAGGAATCCAAGTCCTTAGCGGCTTGAGTCCAGTTCCTTGGTCTTCGGAACTTGGTTGTTCACTCATCGCAGTCTCCACAGAATGATTACAGCATTTTTACTTTGATGTGGCCTATTTTGGCTCCAATAAAAAACGGCACGCTACGTTGGTAGCGTGCCGTTACATCGGTTTTAGAAAAGTCGGCAACCGTGGACCACTGGGCGTCGACGTTTAGTACATGTCGTGATCGCCGCCGTGTCCCTTACCGCCCTTTTCTTCCTTGGGCTTCTCAGCGACCAGGGCGTCGCTGGTCAACAGCAACGTGGCCACACTGGCTGCATTTGCCAAAGCGGTACGAGTCACCTTGGTGGGATCAATGACACCGGCTTTGACCATATCTTCGTACGTATCGGTCAGTGCGTTGTAGCCGTTATTGCCTTTGCCTTCGATGACTTTCTCGCACACGATGCCACCGTCCTTGCCAGCGTTCTCACTGATCATGGTCAGCGGAGCACGGCAAGACCGCAAGATGATGTTGTAGCCAACTTGCTCATCTTGGCTGAGCTCAGTATTGACCTTGATGGAACTGCTAGCTCGCAGCAAAGCCACTCCGCCGCCAGGCAGAATTCCTTCTTCGACAGCGGCGCGGGTTGCGTGCAACGCGTCTTCGACGCGAGCTTTCTTCTCCTTCATTTCACTTTCGGTGGCCGCACCCACATTGACCTTGGCGACACCACCGGCCAGCTTGGCCAGACGCTCATCCAGCTTTTCTCGATCGTAGTCACTGGTGGTGTTCTCGATCTCGCGGCGAATCTGATCGATACGCCCCTTGATGTCCGTGCTCTTGCCGGCACCTTCGATGATGGTGGTGTTGTCCTTGTCGATGATCACCTTCTTGGCACGTCCCAGTTCGGCCAAACCAACTGATTCGAGCTTCGTTCCGAGAGCTTCGAAGATGGCCGTACCACCGGTCAGGATCGCGATGTCTTCCATCATGGCCTTGCGTCGGTCGCCGTATCCGGGAGCCTTCACGGCACACACGTTGAGCGTTCCTCGCAAACGGTTGATGACCAACGTGGCCAGAGCTTCGCCGTCCACGTCTTCGGCAATGATCAGCAGTGGCTTGCTTTGCTGGACCACTTGTTCGAGAACAGGTACCAAGTCCTTGATGTTCGAAATCTTCTTCTCGAAGACGAGAATGTAAGGATCTTCCAACACGGCTTCCATGCTGGACATGTCGGACACGAAGTAGGGAGACAGATACCCTCGGTCGAACTGCATACCTTCGACGAATTCGAGCTCGGTGTGCAGACTCTTGCCTTCGTCGACAGTTACCACCCCATCCTTGCCGACCTTCTCCATGGCATCGGCCAGCAAATCACCGATTTCGCGATCATTGTTGGCCGCGATGGTAGCCACGTCCGCCATTTCCGCCTTTTCGCGGATCTTTTTGGCCATGGAGTGCAGTTTGTCGGAGATATCCGAAACGGCTTGCTCCATACCGCTTTTCATTTGAATTGGATTGACACCGGCTACGACCGACTTCAGACCTTCGTTGAAGATAGCTTCGGCCATAACAGTCGCAGTGGTGGTGCCGTCGCCAGCCACGTCGCTGGTCTTGCTGGCCACTTCGCGGACCATGCGAGCGCCCATGTTCTCGTACACGTCTTCCAGGTCGATTTCCTTGGCCACGGTAACACCGTCTTTAGTGACGGTGGGGCTACCGAAGCTCTTTTGCAAAATGACGTTCCGCCCCTTGGGTCCCAACGTCACTTTGACCGCTCGAGCCAACTTGGAAACGCCGCGTCGAATGGCTTCGCGGGCTTCTTGATCAAACGCAATGATCTTTGCCATCTGTAACTAACTCCGAATGAATTGATGATTTAATGGGTGACTCAGGTGACAGTGACGGCTATTCCAGGACGGCCAGAACTTCGCTTTCAGCCATGAGCACGTATTCGTGGTCACCGATCTCGATGTTTTCGCCGGCGTAGCTGGTGAACAGGACGCGATCTCCTACGGCGACTTGCATTTCGCCTCGGCTTCCATCTTCCAGCAACCGTCCGTCACCGACGCTGACCACGGTTCCGCGAGTTGGCTTGTCCTTGGCGCTGTCTGGCAGGTAGATGCCGCCTTCGGTCCGTTCATCGGACTCTTCTCGTTGGACAACGATCTTGTCGCCGAGTGGTTGCAAATTGACCTTGCTGGAAGCTTTTTTCTTTGTCGCCGTCGCCATGCTCGGCACTCCTCCGAAGTGTTGTATTGTCGAAAACGGTGTAAACCAGGGTCGGACCCAATGGTCAAAAAGGCATGTAGAATCGCACGGCTGCCTTCTTAGCAAACCTTGTGCCAGCCCGCGAAAAAGTACGCCGAAGCCTGCCCTCCCGCCAAGCTCCCTCAGTGCGGGGACACCGCCCCACGGGAGCCAACACTCGGGGACACAGCATTTGGACAGTACGGGGACACTCACCGCAGCCCCTGCTCAGCTCTCCGACAGTCGGCCCAGGGACACACCTCGCAGCTTCTGCCCAGCTGTTCTAACGGGGACACACAGATTTGCGGTGACACCCAATTCTTGTCCCGCGGCTCCCGCCAAGCGGGGTCACTCATGACACGCGGCGAAATCTGACCAGGGTGCAGACTGCAGCGATATGGACTGCGGGGACACAGCCATCGTCGTGGTGTGTCCCCGAAGAGTCCCAGCCCATGACAAGCCTGTCCCGGCAATGAGGACACGGCAGGATTGTGGATGCGTGTCCCTGGGGGGGGTCCTGGGGTAGGTGTGTCCCCGATGAAAAGCGACGACACGATGAGAGGTGACGACAAACGTGTGTGTCCCCTGGAGGGCGAGCGGACTGCCAATATGACAAGAGCAATTGCAATTTGCCGAAGAGAGCGCCCAGAATAGAGTGCCCTGCAGCCTTGCAAGCTAACCGACGCCGCTCACCAAAGGCCTGACCATGTCCCGGTATACCATTGATGAATTCCTGAAATCGACCGCTCAAGATGACACGGCCAACGAGTATTTCCAGCTCGAAAGTGACCGGATGCTGGAAATCAACCTGGATTCACTGGTCTGGATGAAAGCCGGTGCCATGGTCGCCTACGTAGGCCAGATCAAGTTCACTCGCGAGGGCCTGCTGGACAAAGGCCTGGGTACGCTGCTCAAACGCAGTGTGACTGGCGAAGGTGCCAAACTGACCAAGGCCGAAGGCCGGGGACGGCTGTATCTAGCCGATGCGGGCAAAACTATCAAAATCCTGAAACTGCAAGGCGAATCCATCTTCGTCAACGGCAGCGACCTGCTGGCTCTCGAACCCACCATCGACTGGGAGATTAAAATGATGAAGAAGCTGGCCGCCATGGTGTCCGCCGGCTTCTTCAACGTCCGCTTGTCCGGGACGGGCATGATCGCCATCACGTCCCACTTCGAACCAATTACCCTGCGGGTCGAACCGGGAAAACCGGTTCGCACCGATCCCAACGCGACGATCGCCTGGTCCGGCAACCTGCAACCCGAATTCAAAACCGACGTGACCCTAAAGAGCTTCTTTGGTCGTGGCAGCGGTGAGTCGATTCAGATGGAATTCAACGGCGACGGTTTCGTGGTCGTCCAACCCTATGAAGAAGTCAGCATCCAGACCGCGGCCGGCGGCTAGACCTTGATCTCGTCCCGGGCGGCAAATCGAGTGCATTTGCCTCGGCTCAGCGATGTCGCTCACCAACTGCAAGTTCTCCTCTACCCCCAAACAGCTCATGGCTTCGACCTTCAGTGATCAACAACTGCAATCGTATTTAGACGAGAGTTTGACGAGCGATACCATGGCCGCGATCGAACAGAAGTTGCGGACCGACGAGGGACTGCGAGGCCGACTGGTTCACTTGGCAGGCATGCGCGAAGCTGGAGTCCATGGTTTGGGTGAGATTTGGCGACGCTCCCGGTTGAGTTGCCCAAGTCGAGAGCAGCTGGGCAGTTATCTGCTAGGAGCCATCGATCCGGACCTGGGTGCGTACATCAAATTTCATGTCGAAACGGTCGGCTGCCGACTCTGTCAGGCCAACTTGGAGGATTTGCAGCGACAACGTACCGAGCAACAGCAAGCAACCCAGACGAGACGGCGACGCTATTTCCAAACCAGCGCCGGATATCTCAGCCAGCACCGGTCCAACTGAGCGGCAACTGCAGAGAGACAGCCAGCAGCCCCCTCAGAGGTCGCTACAGCAAACCGCTCAATCGATCCAGGGCCACCATCAGCTGATGCCATTGAACGAGCAGTTGGAAGGTATCCAGCTCATCACCGTCTGCTCGATCAAAGCCAATTTCGCTGATCTTGACCGTGTTCCCCAGCACCATAATGCCCTGAACGACGGCCAATTCGCCTTTCTGCTCGGGACTCAGTTCGGCGTCTTCGTACACGGGGACCACTTGCTCCATCGCTTTATGGACCACCCATAGTGCCGCTTTCTCCACGTCATCCGAAGCAATTACCGTGCGGATGTTGCCGCTTTGGACATAGAACTTAGCCATCGATTCTCCCTTTCGACTTTGAGGATATGGCAAGACGTTCGGCCAACTGAACCGTGCCAGCTGAACCAAGCCAGCCGGCTGATGACTTGCCAACATTCTTGTTGGGTTGGGCTGAACACTGGTAGTTGCGTTGCCCGGCCAAAAGGAGATATCGCGGGGCCCCGGACAACTTTGGTCACGGCGAGCCGCTTTTTGCCGAGCACCAAGAAAATCTCGCCTGTTCAATCGCAGCAAAGCTGTCGCTTGCCTGCGAAACTCCGAGGATTGGGCGGGGTTTATACAATATGCCGCTCTCTCCCTATCGCCGCGTTATCGCGGTTGCCGATCCAACGTAGTAGTTGGGCGTTTTGGCGGCGGACGGCTGTCATCCGGATTAGACTATCCCCTCCCACCTCAATTCCTGCCTCAGGAGCCTGCTGATGACCTACCGACACTCCTGCCGACGTCGCGACGGCAAAATTGTCCCAATTCTGTTGGGATTGCTCGTGTTGGGCGGCATTGGTGGATACGTTTGGTCGCAATATGGCGAAAACCTGGCGACCAATTCGTCTTCCGACATCATTACGGCCACGGTGACCAAAGGCCCGTTCGATCACATCGTGCTGGAACAAGGCGAGGTTGAAAGCAGCAGCAACATCGATGTGGTCTGCGAAGTCAAAGCCCGCGGAGGATCCGGAACACCAATTCTGTGGGTCATCGAAGAGGGGACTTACGTCAAAAAGGGAGACAAACTGGTCGAATTGGATTCTTCCCAGCTAGAAAATGAAATCAAAACCCAGCGGATTTCCGTGTCCAGCGCCGAGGCACTCGTGATCAGCTCGGAGGCCACCGTCCGCACAGCACAGATCGCGTTGCAGGAGTATTTGGAAGGCACCTACCTGTCCGAACGAAAGACCATCCTCAGCGAAGTGGCCTTGGCCCAGCAGGATCTACGCAAAGCCGAGTTGAACTTGGCCAGCGCCCAGCGGCTAGCGGCCAAAGGCATCATTAAAGGACTGCAGATCGAAGCTGAAGAGTTCGCCGTCGTCAACGCCAAGAACATGCTGGAAAGCGCCAACGCCCGACTCAAGGTCTTGGACGAACTCACCAAGGAAAAGAACAAGGTCCAATTCGAAAGCGACATTGAAGCCGCTCGGGCTCGACTCAAATCCGACCAAAGTGTGCTGTCCGAAGAGCAAGACAAGTTGCAGGAGTTGGAAGATCAGATCGCTAAGTGCGTCATCATGTCGCCTGCCGATGGCGTCGTCGTCTACAACAACAAATTCAGCAGCCGCGGTGGTGCCGAGTTTGTCGTGGAAGAGGGTGCTTCCGTTAGAGAACGGCAAACGATCATCAAACTACCCGATCCCAGCAGGATGCAGGTCAAGGCGAAGGTTAACGAATCACGCATTACACTCATCGCCGAGGGCATGGCCGCCAAGATTAAAGTCGGGGCTGTTCCAGGAGAAATGCTCGCGCAAGTCAAGCGCGTCAACAAGTACGCCGAGCCCGGCAGCTGGTTTAGCTCGTCGGTCAAAGAGTACGCGACGTTTATTGAGATCCTGAATCCTCCCAACGCGATTCGGACAGGAATGACTGCCGAAGTGCGTATCTTTGTGGCCCAGCTAGCCGACGCAACGCAAATTCCGGTGCACGGTGTTTACGAATACAAAGGGCACCATTTTTGTCTGTGCCAACGGGGCGAAAACGAATGGGAGACGATCGAAATCCAGATTGGTGCCACCAACGACAAAATGGTCACCGTCGAAGAGGGGCTGAGCGAGGGCGACGACATTGTATTGAACCCACGCAAACACCTGGATCTGATGAACTTGCCTGAAGTCGAAGAGGTCACCGACCGTGAAAAGCTGAAAAAAATCGGAGCTGACGCGGGCAAACCGACCGCACCGCAAGATGGGCCCAGCGACGCCCAGGCCGGCAGACCTGGGGGCGGCAGACCTGGAGGAGGTGGTGGTCCCGGCGGTGGAGGCGGAGGATTCAATCCTCAGGCCATCGTCGACCGGATCTTCTCCAGTGCTGACACCAACGGCGACGGCAAGATTGCCGGTGATGAAGTTAACAGCCTGGATTCACGCATGAAGGATCGCATGTCCTCCTTGGATACCAACGGCGATGGAGAACTAGAGAAGGCAGAAGTACTGAAGGCCTTCCGCAGCTTTTCTGGTGGTGGCGGAGGAGGTCGCCCCGGAGGAGGGCCTGGTGGCGGCGGAGGACCGCGCGGTGGAGGAAGACCAGGTGGCCCAGGAGCTCGCTAAGGCGTCTCACGCTGCACTTTCCGCCCAGCCAATGACGTGTCCGTCAACGCATCAACCCAGATAGATCCCTTCCCATGCACGCGTGTTCGATTCGAGATCTCAAAAAAGAGTACGTCCTCAAAAGCGAAACTGTCCGCGCCTTGCGCGGCGTTTCGTTCGATGTACCTGAAGGGGATTACGTTGCCATCATGGGGCCGTCAGGATCGGGTAAGAGCACGCTGTTGAATTTGCTGGGGTGTCTCGACCAGCCCACCGATGGCGAGCTGCTACTCGGTGAAGACAACGTGGCCACCATGTCGGACGACCAGCTGGCCGAAATCCGCTCGCGGCGCATTGGCTTTGTGTTCCAGTCCTACAACTTGATTCAACAGCTGACGGTGACCGAGAACATCCAAGTGCCGCTGTATTACCAGGGACGGTTGGGTGCTGCCGAACGCCGACGCTGCGTTGAGCTTGCCGAACGCGTCGGCTTGGCGGATCGGCTCGATCACCGCCCCGCTCAGCTCTCCGGGGGTCAGCAACAACGCGTTGCCATTGCCCGCAGTCTGGTCAACGACCCGTACTTCATCTTGGCCGATGAAGCGACCGGAAATTTGGACTCGAAAACGACAGCTGAAATCCTGTCGTTGTTCGACCAACTCAACAACGAAGGCCGAACCATCATCATGGTGACCCACGAAGACGAGGTGGCCGAACGGGCGAAACGGGTTGTCCGCCTGCGTGATGGCTTGCTGCAATCCGACAAGCTGAACGCCGAACAAGACCGCCAGGCAGCTGCGGCCCGGGCGTTGGAACTGGTACCCCAAGACGCCGCGGAGTGAAAGGTCAGCCTTTCTAGGTCAAACATCTATGTTGTGGTTGCGAACTCTGAATCTGGGCATCAAGAGCCTGCTACTGCACCCGCTCCGGTCGCTGTTGACGGTGCTGGGTATCTTCATCGGCGTAGCCAGTGTGATCTGGCTGTTGGCCATCAGCGAAGGCATCAGCAAGGAAGCTCAGCGTCAGATCGAGAGCTTGGGCGCGGATACGATCATGATTCGCTCGGTACAACCGCCTAGCGACAAGATGGCCGCTTCGGGAGTTACGCCTTACGGATTGACGCGCGACGAGTTCAACATGCTCGTGCAGACGATCCCGACGCTCAAGAGCGCCATTCCGATCCGCGAGATCAAACGCACTTTCAAGTACAAAGACCGAACGGTGGAAGGTCGCCTGGTCGGCTGTACTCCGGAATATGCCGACGTCACTCGTTTAGTCATCAATCGCGGGCACTTCATTAGCGACGCCGAGAACTTTCGTCGCGAGTCAGTGTGCGTACTGGCCTCCGACGTGGCCGCAGAGTTGTTTCCGTACGAAGATCCGATCGGCAAACGCGTGTACTTGCCCGAACACACTGACTACTACCGAGTGGTTGGAGTGCTCAATTTCCGGAACGATTCGGCAGCTATCGGAGGTTCATTGGAAGCCCAGAGTTTCCGTTCGGACATCTACATCCCGATCAACACGCTCCAGCAGCGTATCGGAGACACGGTGGTGCGACGTGCCGGCGGCTCGTTTAGTGGCGAAGTCATCCAGCTGAATCAGATCACCGTAACGGTGAAAGATATTGACGACGTCAAGTCGACCGCCAGCCTCATTGAGAGCGCTTTGGCGTCGCATCAGGACATGGAAGACATCGGCGTGGTCGTACCACTGGAACTGCTGGAGCAAGCCAAAACCACGCGTTTCATGTTCATGATCTTTATGGGCTTGGTGGCAGCCATCTCGTTGCTGGTAGGCGGCATTGGCATTATGAACATCATGTTGGCCACCGTGACCGAACGAACGCGCGAAATCGGTATTCGCCGAGCACTAGGGGCCAAGCAAAAAGACATTATCAGTCAGTTCTTGGTCGAAGCCGCCGTACTCAGTGTGGTTGGCGGCATCACGGGCATTTTGGCAGGCGTCTTTTGCAGGCCGGCCATCGTCTGGACTCGAAAACTGGTCACTGAATCGTATCCCGATACCATGGCGGCCCTGCCGGACGTGGTCCGCAACGTGACCCCGACCATCGTACCGGAGTCCATTCCGATCGCGTTTGGCATCTCCATTGTGGTCGGTATTGTCTTCGGTCTGTTCCCAGCTATTCGCGCGGCTCAGATGAACCCGATTGAAGCCTTGCGCCACGAGTAGCCGCAGAGATCTCCCGCCAGAGCATTTTTGCTTTTGATGCGGCCTGTTTTTCGACGGAACGAGCAACCATCAGCGTGATGACGCACGCCATATGTCTGTGCAACTCGCACTAGCTGCTAGTCGAAGACACTTCGCAGCTGGGACACGTGTCATTGATGGCGTTGATCAGCATTCGCAAACGACCCAAGTGCTTGCGGTCAAACCGCAGTTTAATGCGGTGCAGGTCAGCCAGCTCGGGCTCATTCGCTTCCTCCGGCAGTGCATGAACTTGCTCGATACTGCCTTCGACCAAGATGTCGGAAAAGTTCTCATTCAATCCGGCCAGCGCCTCGTCATCCAGCGGTTCACTGATGCGCAATACCAACGTGTCGCCGACGTAGCGCATGCTGTGATACACGCGATAAAAATGGATCGTCTCCTCCACGGCCGCTTCGACGCTATCAACGATCTTGTATAGCTGCTGATCTTCCGGACTGATCATCCCATCGGCCAACAACGTATTGGTAATGAAATCACCGAAATGGTGCCAATAGTCGCCGCCGGGAGCGTCCAGCAAAACGACGGGCAGCATGGTCTGTTTGCCGGTCTGCAACAGCGTCAGTGTCTCTGCGGTTTCATCCAAGGTACCGAAGCCGCCGGGCAAAGAGACGACGGCGCTGCACTCTTTGACAAACATCAGCTTGCGGGTGAAGAAGTACTTCATCGTCACCAGCTTGGGATCGCCCTCAATGATGTGATTGGCACTCTGCTCGAAGGGCAGCAAGATGTTGAGCCCCATCGACAGTTCTTTGCCGGCGCCCACATGGCCGGCCGCCATGATGCCTTCGCCGGCCCCGGTAATGGTCATCCAACCCCGCCGCGACATGGCCCGCCCGAACTCCACAGCCTGCTGGTAGGAAGGATCATCCGGAGGCGTACGAGCCGAACCAAACACGGTCACCTTGCGTCTTCGACGGTAGGGTTGAAAGACTTTGAATGCATAGCGCAATTCGCGCAACGTCCGGTTCAGGATCTTCAGATCACCGCGCGTGGTACCGTCCTTTTCTAGCCGCTTAATCGTGCGACTCATCATGTCCAACAAATCGGCATGGGTAGGCCCATCATTGGGGACTTCCGCCGGCTCGTCGGCTGGCTGCGGGCGTTCCTTGACATCCTCGCCGCGGGCTAAGGGGTACTTATCAAACTCGTCTTCGTCCGCCATGCCTGGGCCGTTTCTATGGAGTTGCCGGATCCGCGCGGCCGCCAAACGGGCCGCCGCCGCGAAACGACAATCTTACGGGATCCATGGAATGAGAAAAACCTCACCCGAATCGCCGCTATGCAGCGGGGCTGGCGGCAGCCGGAACGCGGAGCGGATAGATTTGAGCCGCAATTCCAGTCTGGAGTGTCAACTGGCCTTTGATGGAACCGGTCAGCGGGTGAAAATCTCCGCTTCATCGTGATTCCCGTCCCACCAGCACTGGCTGCGGGCGTTTGGCTGGTACCATTCTTGATGGCTTCTAGCGGCGCCCGATAACGGACGCCACGAATAACAAGCTACTAGCATTCCGTCGCGTATTAACTGATGTGATCGTGCCATGTTTCGAGCCGTAAACGCCAATGTTCGCTTTCCCGAACAAGAAGAAGCCGTTCTTGAATTTTGGAAAGAGAACTCGATCTACACCAAGAGCTTGGAGCAGCGCGCCGGTGGACAACCTTTTGTCTTTTACGAGGGGCCACCGACCGCCAACGGGCTACCGCACCCCGGCCACTGCTTGACGCGAGCGATCAAGGACCTGTTTCCGCGCTATAAGACCATGCGAGGCTACCGCTGCCAGCGCAAGGCAGGTTGGGATACGCACGGACTGCCAGTCGAAGTCGAAGTGTGCAAGGAACTGGGCATTCATGGCAAAGACGAAATCGAACAATACGGTATTGAGCCGTTCATCCAAAAGTGCCAACAGAGCGTGTGGCGCTACATGCAGCAGTGGGAACGATTGACCGAAAGGCTGGGCTTTTGGATCGATCTAAGCGAAGCCTACGTAACGTATCACCAGAGCTACATCGAAAGCGTTTGGTGGTCGCTGAAGCAGTTGTTCGAGAATGGCAAACTGTATCGCGGCCACAAGATCGTATGGTGGTGGGCGCAAGGCGGCACGGCCTTGTCCAGCGGCGAAGTAGGGCAGGGCTATCGCCAAGTTGCCGATCCCAGCGTGTACGTCAAATTCCCGTTGGCCGATGAACCAAAGACATCGCTGGTGGTGTGGACGACGACTCCATGGACTCTGCCCAGCAACACCTTTGCGGCGGTCAACCCTGAGATTGACTACGCCGTCTGCTCTGATGCATCGTCTGGAGAACGTTACATCGTCGCCGCCGGCCTGGTCGAGTCCATCGCGGCCAAGCTGAAGACGGAATGGACAGTCGAGAAAACCATGCCGGGTTCGTCGCTAGTCGGCCGGCAATACTTACCTCCCACGGACACCTACTACGCTCGCTATGCCGAAGACACTGGGACGCTCGCCAGCGGCGAACAACAAGTGCTGTACTGGCGAGTGGTGGCGGCCGACTTCGTCTCGCTCGACAGCGGCACGGGACTGGTCCACATCGCTCCCGCCTTTGGCGAGGTCGACTACGAATTGCTCGTACACGAAGAAACAAGATTTCAGGAGGATTCTCCCAAGCCAAAACTGCTGTGTGCGGTGGGTTCGGATGGAAAGTTCACCGCCGACTTTCCATCGCAGGAGGGCGTCTGGGTCAAGGACGCGGACAAGGCCATCGCCCGCCAACTCAAAGAGAACGGCCGTCTACTGCTGCTCGACCAGTACTTGCACGACTATCCATTCTGTTGGCGTGCCGAAGAGGATCCGTTGATTCAGTACCCGCGAGAAAGCTGGTTCATCCGCACGACCGAGTTCCGCGATCGGATGCTAGAAAACAACGCTCGCATCGGTTGGCTACCAGAGAACGTTCGCGATGGCCGTTTCGGCAAATTCTTGGAAAGCAACGTCGACTGGGCCCTGTCGCGCGAACGATATTGGGGCACTCCACTACCCATCTGGGAATGCACTGAGACCGGGAAACGGGAGGCCATCAGCAGCTACAACGAGCTGCTCGGAAAACCCGGTGTGCAGGGCACCGAGATGTGGGAACAAGCCAAACGCGAACATCCAGAATTGGCGGAAGATCTCAAGGTTCACAAACCGTACATCGATGCCGTTTCATACGACTCGCCGTTTGCCTCCGGTGCACGGATGCAACGCGTGCCGGAAGTCATTGATTGCTGGTACGACTCCGGCGCCATGCCGTTTGCCCAGTGGGGTTATCCCCATCAAGGAAACGAGCGGTTTGAAAGCGAGTTTCCGGCGGACTTCATCAGCGAGGCCCAAGATCAGACGCGAGGTTGGTTCTATAGTCAGTTGGCGATCAGCACGATGCTATTTGGTGAGCAAACGGAGTTCCCCCATCCGTATCGAAATTGCATCGTCTTGGGGTTGATGCTGGCCGAATGGTACGAGACTAAAGATGGCAAGCAGCGTTTTCTCACCGAGGACGAAGCACGTCAAACCCTGGGCGAAGACTACGCCAAGCAGATCGTTAGCAAGACGGGCAAGATGTCTAAGAGCCTGCGAAATTACCGCAGTCCGCAAGAGATCTTCGACAACCATGGTGCAGACGCGCTGCGTTGGTACTTCTTCGCGAATCAAGCTCCGTGGAGTTCGATCATCTATTCGGAGCGAGCCATTCGCGACAGCATCCCTGAATTTTTGCTGCGACTGTGGAATGTGCTCAGCTTCTTCACCATCTACGCCGAGATCGACCAATTCGCGGGCCCGGTGGAAGTTGATGGTCCGATCGACCAACTGACAAGCGCGGAATTGGCGCGGGCACCCAGCTATCGACCAGTGGGCGATCGTTGCGAACTGGACCGGTGGATCCTCAGTGAGCTGGCGATGACCCGTGAAGAAGTCGTCGAACGTATGGATCGCTACGACAGTTTTGGAGCCTGCCAACAACTGACGGCGCTAGTCGACGCACTCAGTAATTGGTACGTCCGCCGTTGCCGAAATCGCTTTTGGGGCAGCGAGGCCGCAACCGATAGTGCCGACAAACTGGACGCCTACTGGACTTTATACGAAGTCTTGTTGGAACTAAGCAAATTGATCGCACCCTTTGTACCGTTCGTGGCGGAGTCCATGTGGCAAACGCTCACAGAATCGGTCAAAGATCAGGTTCGTGAGAGTGTTCATTTATGCGATTATCCGGCGGCCGATCACGCCTCAGCCGAGCGCGACGAGCGCGTCGACGCACTGTTGGCGCAACGCATGCAAGTGCTCCGTGAAATCGCTTCTTTGGGCCGTAGCGCGCGCATGGAGGCCAAACTGAAAGTTCGTCAGCCGCTGGCCCGAGTGGAAGTCAGTTTGGCTAACGACGACCATATCGAATGGCTGGAGACGTACGACAAAATCGTCCGTGAAGAGCTGAACGTCAAAGAGATTGCCTACAACTCAGGCAACAGTCCTTATATCCAGTATCAGATTCTACCAAACTTCAAACAGTTGGGACCGAAACTTGGCAAGCGCATCCCAGCCCTGAAGAAAGCACTGGCGGACGCTGATGGCGGCGACTTGCTAAGTCAACTGCAAGAAACTGGCCGCATCGCTGTCCCATTGGGTGATGAAACCATCCAGCTGGACGATCAAGACATTGAAGTGCGGCTGCAGGCCAAGTCGGGCTGGACGGCCTCGCAGGGCAAGTTCTGCGTGGTTGTGCTGTCGACGGACTTGACGCCCGAGCTGATTCGTGAGGGCTACGCGCGGGATCTAGTGCGATTGGTTCAGGACTTGCGCAAGCAACAAGATTGCCAGTTCACCGACCGCATCCAAATCTATCTGCAGATTTCCGATACCGATGTACGGGCCGCCATCGACGAGAACCTGGATTTCATCCTTGGCGAGACACTCGGAATCGCCCTGCACGTCAACGAATCGCCGCCTGAGTCCGTTCCGATGCAAGATATTGAGATAGCCGATCATACGGGACAACTAGGTATCGAAGTGACCAATAGCCAGGTGACTTCATGAGTCGTCCGGCCATTGCGGTGCTGATCTCCGGTGGCGGCACAACCCTTAAGAACTTGCTCAGTTATCACCAGCGTGGCCTGCTACCAGTCCGCTTTGAACTCGTAGTCAGCACACGGGCATCGGCGCGAGGTCTAACCTACGCACAACAGGCGTCCATTTCCACGGAAATCGTTGCCCGCAAAATGTTTCAATCGGCGGAAGCGCACAGCCAGCACATGTTTGGACTGTTTCGCGATCGAGACATCGAGTTGGTCGTCATGGGAGGTTATTTGGATCATTTGCTAATTCCAGACGACTACCAGCACCGTGTGATCAACATACATCCCTCGTTGATACCGGCGTTCAGCGGGAAAGGTTTTTATGGCAACCGGGTGCATCAAGCCGCCATCGATTTCGGAGTCAAGTTGTCCGGCTGTACGGTGCATTTTGTCGACAACCAATTCGACCACGGTCCGATCATCGCCCAGCGCAGTTGCCCGGTGCACATAGACGATACCGCAGAACGTCTCCAGACACGGGTTTTCGAGCTTGAGTGCCGCCTGTACCCCGAGGTCATTCGAGGAATTGCCGAAGATCGGGTCCACATTGATGGGCGTCAAGTGAATTTCGCCAAGGCAAGCGATTAAAACGTTTTTGTTTTTGAAGTGGCTGTTTACGAAGAACGCGAGCAACCACCATCTTTGATAGCGCAGTCCACATGTCCGTGCGACTCGCTTTAGCTCAATTGGCGAAACATGTCCAGCGCCTGCTGGGCGACCTTGCCGGAAGTGATTTCCGCAACCGCTTGCTGCGCGTGCACACGCATGTCGTTGAGCTGCTGCTCAGAGCAACCGAACATTCTATCTAGCTTGGCATGCAATTCGTTAGGATGATCTGGGCGGTAGATCCAACCGTTGCGATCTTCTTCAATCAGCGTGGTGCACGCCTGAGCATACTTGCTACCAAGCACTGGTAACCCAGCTTGCAGTCCTTCATTGACGACCAGTCCCCATTCGTCGGCCAACGTCGGAAAGATGAGCACACCGACCTCGGCCATCGCCTTCTGTAGTTGTTGATAATCTAAGTGGCCCAACAGACGCAAACGCAGATTGGAGGGTGTTTCCAAACGACGTAAATGGTCTTCCAGAGGTCCGGTGCCGACCAGGTCGATTTCTAACGTTTGTTCGGGCCGCGCTTGGCAGTATTCCACCAGGCCGTCGACCATGGGAAGGACCCCCTTGCGCTCACTCAACTGCCCAACGCAAATCAAGCGATGGCTGGCGGGGGCGGAACGAGGCACTGAGCCCTCGTAGTTGAACTGATCACTGGTGGCATATGGAAAGTGGAAAAGTTTGTTAGCTGGAACTCCAAATCTTTCCAAGTAACGACGGCAGCTGGGACCATTGTAGGTCACCGCGTGGGCCGAGCGCAAAATGATGCGTCGGAGCAACCCGCGCAGCCAGCCTCGACCTTGCTCCGTGTGTTCGCTGACACATACGCAGACCGCCAGACGCTTGCCATGCGTTTTGCAGTACAAAGCACTGATTAGAGACCGAAAGCCCAATTCATAGGAAAACACGATGTCGGGTCGCGCCCGACGCAGTTGGCTGAGCGTATCGTAGGGTACGTGAATGTACAGCTCGTCGGTAAACCCGGACTGATGCTTCCAGGGTCGCCGAAACATCCAGCTCTTTTGCACTTCAACCTGCAATCCGTCCCAAGCAATTCCATACTGGCGATTGGGTTCCTGATCGATCGACAGCAGAACTCGAAAATCCTGGACCTGCTGGGCAATATGAAACAGCACGCGAGCCACGTAGGGGGGCAAATAGTGCGTGAGCACCACGATTCGCCGCTCAAGTTGAGTGGAGGAAGGCGGTTTCATGTTGCCTCAGACTATTTGGCTGCCACAGCAGGAGCCGCAATTCCACAAGCTTGTTCGACGCGGTCCAAGACTTCCGCCGCTTTAAGCCGAGCCCGGCGTGCACCATCGGCCAGAATGTCGCGGAGCGTGTCGGGGTCGCTGGCCAGTCGTTGACGCCGCTCGCGGGCTTCGGCGAAGTACCGCTCCGCTACTTCCGCGAGGGCCTTTTTCACGTGCCCGTAGCCAAATCCGCCGCGTCGATACGTGTCGGCCATCTCCTGAATTTCCGCCTCGTCGGCCATCAGCTGATAGAGCTGAAACAAGTGGTCGCCTTCAGGCTCTTTGGGGTCTTCCATGGGGCGGCTATCCGTCTGGATGCGCATGATTTTTTTGCGCGATGCCTTCTCATCTTCGAACAGCCCAATGGTATTGTCATAGCTCTTGGACATCTTCTCGCCATCGGTGCCCGGCACCTTAGCGGCGTCGGATAACAGCCGAGCTTCGGGGAGAACAAACGCTTCACTGAAGTGGTGGTTAAAACTGTTGGCGATGTCTCGGCAAACTTCGATGTGTTGGACCTGATCTTGGCCGACCGGCACCCAATTGGCGTCGTAGGCCAGGATATCGGCCGACATCAGCACGGGATACGTAAACAAGCCCGCGTCCGCCGTGATCCCGCGTTCTTTCTTTTCTTTGTAGGCATGGCAGCGTTCCAGCAAGCCCATGTTGGTGCAAGTCATTAGTATCCAAGTCAGCTGGGACACTTCGGGGACGTCGGACTGCACAAACAAAATGGCCTTGGCCGGATCCAGCCCCAAAGCCAGGAGATCCAAGGCGGCATCCAGCGTCAAACTGCGCAGCTGCTCGGGGTCACGAATCGTGGTCAACGCGTGCAAATTGGCGATGAAATAGTAGCCATCGTGCTCGTCTTGCAGATCAATGTATTGGCGAATCGCACCAAAGTAGTTGCCCCAGTGGAACCGCCCGGTTGGCTGGATACCCGATAAGACTCTCATATTTGACTTGGATCCATGTTCTTGGAACTGCTAAGAATCGCGAGGCATCTTGCGTCCGATTCTTGGACAGGCTGATCCTGGTGAATGTTCAATATTTCAACGTGCCAACGACGTCTTGGATACTGGTCGCTCCAATCTCAGCCATGGCGCTCGGCAGCGCATCGACCAGCTGACCGCTGATAGTCGGATCATAGTAGTTGGCGGTGCCGATTTGTACACAGGCCGCACCGGCCACCAGAAACTCCATCACGTCGTCCAACGTGGCGATTCCACCAATGCCCACGACCGGAATTCCGACCGCTTGAGCTACCTGATGCACACAACGTAGAGCAACCGGTTTGATGGCTGGACCGCTGAGTCCTCCCATGACGTTGCCTAACATGGGTCGGCGTCCGCGCCAGTCAACCGCCATGCCCAGCAACGTGTTAACACAGCAAACAGCGTCCGCGCCGCCATCTTCCGCGGCTCGCGCGATGCTGGCAATATTCGTCACATTCGGTGTCAACTTGGCCAAGATCGGCAGCTGGCAGCAAGACCTGACGGCGTTGACGACATCCTCACATAAACGTGCATCGGTGCCAAAATCGACGCCGCCGCTGACGTTCGGGCAAGATACATTCAATTCCAGCGCGTCCGCCCCGCCAGCCGACTCCAGGCGCTGGGCCAGCTCGACAAACTCATCACGGCTCTTGCCGGCGATGCTGACCACGACGGCGGTATCCAACTCGCGCAGATACTGCAAGTGTCTCGCGATAAACGCGTCGATGCCGTCATTGTCCAGGCCGATGGAATTCAGCAAGCCCGCCGACGTCTCCACCGTGCGCCACGGAACGTTGCCCGCGCGTGGGGCCAGCGTAATCGTCTTGGGAAGTATTCCGCCCAAGCGATTCAAGGGTACCAAGTGCTCCATCTCGCGCGCGTAGCCAAAGGTGCCTGAAGCCACCAAGATCGGGTTCCGCAATTGGAGACGCCCCAGGCGAACCCGCAAGTCGATGTCGGTGGGCGTACTGTCAGGTGCATTCATGGTAGGTGCGGTTGGATTGACGGTAACCATCGCAGCGTGACCGAGGACACTCTCCCCAGACAAGCTGACTGTAAGGCGGCGCTGCTCCGCCAAGCCCGGTAATCAGCTCGGCCACACACTGGTTAGTCGCCGCGCGAGTCGCTCTGCAGCAAAGGATACAACGCATCCAGAATGGTGTCTGCCACCACTTCCTTGGTACCGGAAACTCGGGCCACCGTCGAACCATCGGCGGCTAGAATCTCCACGTCATTGACCAGCGAATCAATGGCCGTTGGACCGTTGGAAACCATCATGTCACAGCACTTACGCTGCATTTTGACGATAGCCCGAAACCGTACGTCCTCGGTTTCGAGTGCAAATCCGACCACCCATTGCCCCTCGGATTTATTCGCAGCCGCGCTCGCGACGACGTCCACGGTCTCGATCAACTCCAGTTGTAGCGGCTGTCCGCTCTTGGCAATCTTCTCCTGGCTGACCTTGCGCGGCCGATAATCACATGGGGCAGCAGCACCGATGAGACCATCGAAACCAGGAAACAGTTCAGTGACCGCCCCCAGCATTTCGTCAGTTGTCTCCACAGAAACAACGTCGACCTCGCTGGGATAAGTCAAAGCCACCGGTCCACTGACGACCGTAACCTGATGACCACGCCGTACAGCCGACTGGGCCAAGGCGCGTCCCATCCGCCCGCTGCTGGCGTTGGTCAAATAGCGAACCGGATCGAGATACTGCCTGGTAGGCCCCGAAGTAATAAGAATCTTCGCCACTGTTACGCCAACATGCGATCAATTTCTGCCAACAACTGCTCTGGTTCCGACATGCGCCCCTGACCTTGTCGCCGGCAGCTAAGCCATCCGCTTTCCGGCCCCACCAAAATCACTCCATCGTCGCGCAGTTGAGACACATTGCGTTGCACGGCAGGTTGGTTCCACATCGTATCGCTCATGGCCGGCGCTAACAGCACGGGACATTGGCAGGCCAGATATAGGGTGGCCAACAAATCGTCGGCTTGGCCATGGGCAAAGCTAGCCAGGAGACGGGCCGTCGTCGGAGCGCACAGCAACAAATCCGCATCCTCGGACAACTCGATATGCGCGCCGCGCGGAAAACGGGCGTCATAAGTGTCCGTGACCGGGGCCCGATCGCACAGCGCGGCCCACGTGGCGGGCCCCACGAACTGTTCGGCCCCGCGCGTCAGCACGACATGCACATCGTGGTCCTGCTGAACCAAGCGGCTAACTGCGGTCGCCACCTTGTAGGCGGCGATGCCGCCACCGACTCCCACCACGATACGCATGTGCCAATTTTCTTT
>JANQOL010000337.1 GCA_028289675.1 Pirellulaceae bacterium | reverse complement strand
CGTCGTTGGCCGTCAAAAAGTCGTCTTCACCAAATCCGGCGTAGGTGGAACCGGCGCGTTCGATGCGGTCCACGTTGATGCAATTGCCGTGGATGTTGCCCATCATCAGTCGATGGCGATACGGCTCCGGATAGGCGGCTGAATCGAAGTACGTGATGCCGCAGTAGGCGGCCATCTGGTGCTTGTGGTTGACAATCGACTCGATCTTCCAAGTGTGCGGCGGATACGGACCTCCCTGGCGGTGGTAGTATCCCGTCTCAGTCAGATGCCACAGGTGGTCTATCACACAGGCGCTAATAAACGCGTGTCCTTCTGGGTCGAAGGCGATGCCCCAAGGATTACTCGTGCCTTCGCAGAACAAATCAAAGTGACGAGTGTGTGGGTCGATGCGGAACATGGCGCAAGTGAAATCGAAGACGCGGCCTCCCGTTTCGACGTGGCAAGGGTTAAACACGCCGTTCAACCCGTACAGGGCTCCGTCGGGTCCCCAAGTCAAACTGTTGGGCAATTCGTGAGTGTCCTGACGGCCAAAACCAGTCACCACAACTTCCGTGCTGTCAACGCGATCGTCGCCGTCAGTGTCACGCATGAACAAGATGTCGGGAGCGTTGGCAACCCACACACCTCCGTGACCGACGGCAATCCCGGACGGAATGTTCAATCCATCAGCGAATATCTTGACGCTGTCGATGCGCCCGTCTCCGGTGGTGTCCTCTAGAATCTTGATGCGGTCCCGTCCCGGACCGGGTTCGTGACGTGGATACTCAAAACTCTCCGTGACCCAAATTCGGCCTCGCTCGTCGAACGCCATGGCCACGGGATTCACCACGTCAGGTTCGGCGGCCACCAATTCGACCCGAAAGCCCTCCGGAACCGTCATTTTTGCCAAGGCCTGCTCGGGTGACAGCGGAGGCCCTGGAGGTTGAGTCTGCTTGCGCGGAATGGCAATTTTGCCCTGCGTGGACGAGGATGCCGCTTCTTGGGCCCAAGTGGTTGACGGGTTGGGGCCACTGATGGCCACGGCAACCAGCAAGGCAAGCACGCCCGCCCGCCGACTCGTTCCAGGACGCTGAAGCATGGAGATAACCCTGTAAAGAACTGTGGTTTGGCTTACAAACGAAGCCCGATTATTGGCCTGTTAAGCTCGACATTCAACCGTTAGCCGGACATAATGCTCGTACAACCCGTCTTCACTGAGTCGAGTTTCACGGGTTCGAGCATCACTAAGTCGAGCATCACCGACTGAGCGTCACTGAGTCGAGCAACGGTGGTTTGCAATGACATGCTCGACAACCGAATGACGCCAGTCGCATTTCACATTTCAGCGTTCTCCCATGATCGCCACATAGGTCTGAGCAGAGGATCTCCCATGTCACGAATTAGCTTGTTCTGTTGTGTCTCGCTGGCTTTCGCGGCGCTCACACTTTCGATGCTGACTGGCTGCGGCGGCAGTTCGGAAACCGTTGCCCAGGCCAATCCGAATAGCGCCCCACCTGCCGGCGCCGCAGTTCAGGCATCAGGCGGTGCCGCCAACTCCGGTGAAGAGGATGCCGGCCAGGGAGGCTCAGGAGGTGGATACGACGACGGCGGCGAAGATGATGGCGGAGACTACGGCAGCTACGACGGTGGTGATGACGACTACGGCGATGGCGAAGGCGAAGATGACTACGGCGGAGGCATGCCGGGCCGACCAGGCCGACCCAGTTCCGGCGAAGGCGGCGGCGGTGGACGCCCAGGACGTCCGTCGGATGGTGCCGGCGGAGACATGGCAGGCTATGACAGCTATGGTGACAGCGAAGGCGAAGACGAAGATGGCATGGACTACGGCGGCTATGGTGGCGGCATGGCCGGCGGCGGCGAACCAGGCTACGGCGAAGGCGACATGGACGACTACGCGGGCTACGACGGAGGTGAACCCGGTGGCGGCGAAGGAGACATGGGCGGCTATGGCGACTACGGTGACTACGGCGAACCAGGTATGGGGCGTCCCGGCGGACCGGGGATGGGCGGACGAGGCATGGGACCGGGAGCCGGCCAACCCGGAATGGCTGGCCCTGAAGCGCAAGGGCCTGATTTGGAAGACTACTTGGCACGCGCCAAGTACGCCTTTGGTATCGGCAAGGAGAAGGAAGCCATCGAGTTCCTTTACGCCCACGTGGTGTCTGCCGATGACGAAGAAGCCAAGGAAATCTTAGAGCAAAGTCGTTGGTTCGGCTTGGGCCGCAAACCCACAACGACGGTTCGATTTGCCGTCGGCGTCAATTTGGACGCCCCCACCACATTGACCGATGTCAAACCGATCGGCGCCTCGCAATTCGGCGGAGCCGGCGGCGGCGGTGGTGACTACGGTGGCGGAGAAGGTTACGGTGGCCCCGGCATGGGCGGACCGGGTGGCCGTAGCGGTAACTCCGGTGAACGAACGTTCCAGTCGCTGACCGGCGATTTCGGCCAAGCGTTGGTTAGTGAGTTTGAAAGCCGTTGGACATCCGGTCAGCTGGGAGGCGTGTTTAGCGAAGTGGTTTCCATCGAGCCGCGCCGTCGTCCACCTGCCGGTGGAGCTGGTCGAGGTGGCCCGGGTATGGGAGGTCCAGGTATGGGCGGCCCTGGCATGGGTGGTCCTGGCGGCTACGGAGGCGATGACTATGGTGGCTACGGAGAAGGCGGCGACTACGGTGGAGAAGATGGCGGCTACGGCGGCGGACGCAATTCCGGTGAACGACGACGCCGTGGCATGCCCGGTGAAGTCATTACACCCGGGCTGGTCTATCTGGGTACGGGCAGCCAAGGCGAATTGCTGGAGAAAGCCGCCGAGCAAAATGTAGATGGGCTATTCGTGTTCGACGTGGAAGCATCTCAAAACCGATTGACCGGACTTATCAACAACGAGACTCGCCTGCGTTTGGTACCAATCGAAGGCAAGCCGATCGGCGCGACCAGCACGTTGAAGAACACGGAGGTCGAACGGGCACAGATTCGTGGCAAGAAAGACGACGCGGTTCAAAAGAACATCGACCGGATCTTCCGGATGTTCGATGAAGAGATCCAACTCACTTCCCTGCCTTCGTTGAAGCACGAACATGCCATCAATCGATTGCGTCAGTTGCTGGCAGACCGCAGTGCTCTGCAGGAAAAAGAGGAGGCTAGCATGAACATGACCGTTATGTTCGAAACTCGCCTGTTCTATTCGTTGGGCATCATTTCCGAAGACGAAATGTCCAAGGTCTATCAGATCGTGCTGGAAGGCAATGAAGGCGAAACGCTCGCTATCGGTACTCCCGACGATCGCAAAGTAGTGCTGGACGAAATCTTGCCCAGCATCTGATCGGTTGCTGGCGATTGCCAAGCTGAAATCGGAGCCAAACTGCGGCTAGCCCAGATCTTGCGTTAGCCGCAGTGCGATAGCACGCGGTTTCCCCAAAACGTGGAAGTAACCGCACGCTATCGCGTGGCGGCTGATTTGCGCACGGTCCGCACTTCGAGTCTTTTCATTGACGGCGCGAGCCAGATGTCCGTGCTCGTCGCACTAGTCTTCGCCGGCAAAGCCAAAACAACCCGGCGGGAAATAGCACTCGAGCTCGCTACCGGGATTGACTAACAGTCCGCAGTCTCCAGGCAGCCCATCCAGCAGCGAGTGGCCGTCTAGCGTGACAGCAGGCAGGCTCCGCCCTTCCGGCAGATCTTGAATGATCTCATTCACGAAGTGGCTGACCGCGGCTTCATTACTGAAACAGACGACCGCTGTCTCCTCGTCGACCTCGGCGAGCACAACGCTAAAGTTGCCGTCGTCGTCTTCCTCAATGTCACCGCTCTCCATGTCGATCTGCTGCAACACAATGAACTGGCCACTGCGGATGATCTGTTCCGCCAGGGCCGCATCATCAGATTCCGCGGCGTCGGCAATCAGGCCGCCCAGGTCAACGTTCTTCGATTCGGACATGGTTTCTTTCGCTGGCATCAGAGAATGTTGGCCGTCATTGGCCGCCCGATTGACCGGGCACAGGGCGTGCGGATGGCTCCACAGCCATCAGCATTTTAGCGATCCAGGTATCAGCGCCTGCTGGTCTGCCGGGGATTCCCAATAATTCGCCGCAGGTTCCCACCGCAGCCCAGCGGGCGCGGCATCAGCGCAACCAAGAGAGCGTTCTCGCCAAGCCCCAGAAGTTCAGACCTGTGCCAAAGATCCGCGGACAGGTTGCTGGTCGTCCGTTATTTCGTCCAGTTGATTCCAACCGATGTGCATCTGCTGCTGTCTCCAAAAGAGCATGGCAATCCACAACAGAATTGATGCCGCCGGAGAAGGCGCACTAATCAAGCCTTCGATCATGCCTCCAGCGACCATACACGCAATGATTCCGTCGACTTCGGGCCTTGGATTGAAGATCAAGCTGTAGACGAAGTACAGCACCATGCTGCCGACAATCAACCCGCTGATCACTCCGCCAAACATCATTGCGTTCAGCACGATATTGTGGCAGTGATAGCTATGGTCCACCATAATGAAACGCGCCGAACAATAACCGTAACCGGTCAAAGGTGACTCCGAGATCTTCTTAATGCCGTACTGCCAGATCTCGGTACGCCCCGTGGCCGTAGCCAATTCTTCCGTACTGCCGCTCTTGGTAACTTTCTTGAGCGCTCGGTCGATGGCCCAGTCCAGTTTGCCGCTGCCCAGAGCGACCAACCCCGCGCCGGTTGCCAAGGCTAATCCCAGGGCGATTGCGAACGCGTTGCCACGGACGCGCCATTGACCTTGCAGCGCAAAGACGAGCCCGAAACAGCAGACGACGATGGCCGTTCGGCTGAAGCAGCCGACCAGTGTGACTGCTCCCAAAGCGACCCCGGCTGCGACCAGCCACATGTTCATGCGCTTGGAAATGCCCAAGCTGGTGAACACCAACACCGTATACGCGCTGTAGAACCCCAGTTCGTTGGGGTGCCCCAAGCCTCCCATCCTCTCGAATACCTCGGTCCGCGTGACCTGCTCCTGGAACACGCCGATCTCGGGAAAGAGCAAGTAGGCAATCCACGAGCCAATCAAATAGATGGTCAAGCCCACCGCGACGGCCGTCATAAAGCCCCAGCCTCCCAGCAGCCGCATCGCGCCAGGCACGAACGCGGCTACACCCAACAAGGACACCCAAGCAGCAGCAGTGAAACTACGATCGATACCGGTCGGAATCGTGACGAGATACCAACCGACGTAGGCGGTTAACAGCAGACCTGGCCATGCCAAATAGTCGCGAAAGCTGCGTGGGAACATCAGTAGCACACCCACGACACCGCACACGAATGCGACCAGCAGTCGCAAATAGATCTGCCAATGGACTTGAAAGTCTTCACCCGTGTCCCCACGAAAGTCGGCTCCCATCACGAAGACGACCGCCATCACCAGCCCCCAACACACCAATTTGTCCAGTGTCCAACCGACGGACTGGGGCGCGGTACGCTGAACTCGACTTATCGGCATTGCAATGGGTGAAGCCATTGAAGATCAATTTCACGGGTCTCGGAACGGGCGTCGATCTGGCACCGTGGGCTGCGGCACAACGACCAGCGGACGGCGGCACCGTCATCTGGTGCAATGGCGCAGAGAGCTAGACGGCGTTTGGACGTCAACTCAACAGGTCACTGATGCAACAAATCAGCCGCCTGTACGATTGGCTCTAGCGAGCCTTCTTGGGAGCGACTAATTCCTTGGTTTCTTTCTTGGCTTCGCTCAGCTCCTTGGCATCGTCTACAACCTCGCCAACCGTCGGTTTCCTCTCGACGATTTTGGCCGGCTCAGGTCCGCCCACCCGTACCGGTTCGGATTCCAGTTCAAAGAGGTAGCGTTTCAATTCGGCTTCGCGGATGCGTCGGCTTTCTTTGGCGTGCGCCAAGTAATCGCTAAACAGGGCAACAGACACGCCGCACAAGCCGGACAACAGCAGCGCCAGCACGGCCAGAATCGAACGTCGGGGGCTGACATGTTTGTAGCGAACGGTCGGCTGGGCCACCACGGATACATTCGATAAAGCCCGCGTGTCCAGGGCCGCGTTGATACGTGATTCTTCCAGTTTGCGGGCGTAACTCATGTGGTTTTCGCGAGCAATGTCAATCTTTCGCTGCATGTCGTAGGCTTCAACTTCCAAGTTGTTGACCTGGTTCAAACGAGCTACTAGTTCGCTCTCCAAATCCTCTAAAGCGTCCACTTTGCTTTGCAGCGAAGCTGCGGCCGCCTCGGCCAAAATCAGCTCATTCTGCACGTCCAAGGCGACTGGATTCACCGACACAACTTTTTGTTCGCGCTCGGTCGGCTGCTCTTGGACAATTTCCCGAGCCGACTTCAATTGTTCGCGGACCTTCTGCAACCTGGGGTGCGAAGCCAAGTACTTCGCCGAGAGCTCTTTTTCTTCAATCTCCAAGCTGTAGAGCCGATCGCGCATCGAATCAGTGGCATTTTCGGCAATGCCTTGAGTCGTCTCGCTGAGCATTTCCGATGGGAGATCGTCCAAGTCCTGCTGAAGTCGCTCGACCCGCGCCATAGCCGCGTGCAAGTCGGCCCGGGCCTCCAACTGCATTTTCTTGACTTCCGTGATTTCGGTTTGCAGCGATTCTTGCTTGCCCTTCATGGTGACCACTGCGTTCTCGTTCTTGGCTTGCCGCAACGCGTCTTCGGTGGTTCTTACCAATTGTTCTTGCGAACTAAACTGTTCATCGAAGAAGTCCAAAGTACCACCCGAGCGGTAGGCTTCGATGTGCATTTGTTGATAGGCAGTCAGCACTTCGGCCACCACATCGTGGGCTAGTTGCGGCGTGCGACCGCGGAAGGCCACCGAGATAGTGGTGGATTTTTTAGGCGAGTCGATCTTCAGATTCTTGGCCAGCTCCTTGACCGCTAGTTCATAGTCTCTCCTTTCGTCCAGTTCCTCTTCGGTCAGGTCGCCGCCACCTGCCACGCCTCCCTCGATGCCAGGCACATTCTCCTTGAGGTACTCGATAGCCGCGTCACTCCACTCCTCGGTTTTGACTTCTGCCCAAGCGTATTTCTTGAGGATACGTTCCTGACCAATTTTGTTGACAATCCGCTCGGCCAGACCGCGGCTCTCCAGCATGTCAACGATCGAATTCATCTCGGCTTCCCGAGACTCTTGGATGGAGATCGTTTGCCCAATGGTGGCGGGATCCATGCTGGCGCTCCCACGGCCCAATCGAACGAACAGCTGGGCTTCTGATTCGTACTTTTTGGGGAACAGCAAGATGGCACCCGCGCTCAACACGAGCATCAAACTGGTGACGAGCAGGACCCTCCATTTGTAGCGAAACAGCGACGTGACAATGTCAAACAGAGTCAGGGGACGTTCGTACGTAGGATGTCGCATCGACTGGTCACTCCGAGATGACATGGCGCCAAGATGATAGGCTGCAGGAGCCCAAAACGTGCTAAAGCTGCCCATTAACACTGAATTTACAGGTTAATCAATGTGGGCAATCTGGCTACCAGGTAGGGGGACGCGTCGGTGTCAAATCCGCAGTCCATCCTTTGCAACCCCTACAATTGGTCCAGCCGGTTCAGCTCCAGGGCCTTCGGACACCCACAGAGTCCTCGAACTAAGACATAATACGGCCACTGCCGGGGACGGGACCGCGCTGTGCTGCTGAGCTGGAAGCCTGCCGCAGCGTCGCCTACGTCTAAGGAGAAGGCCGCGTCTGGAGCCGGCCACGGAAACTCGAGTGTTAAGGAAATCGCAACGTGAACCGACAAATGGTGCCTGTTCTCTTGGGCCTACTCACTTGCTTGGGTTGTGCGGCGGGCCGCAAGCTCAGCCTGCCGGATCCTCCCGGTGGTGAATCTGCCGCTTCCGGTGTCCCCGGGGCAGCGGACACGGCGAGCCCCACGGCTGAACAGCCGGTCCAAGCGTCAATCAACTGCCGCCGGGTCCCTTCGGCCGCCAAAGCGACGTGGGAAGTAGTCGTCGACGTGCGTATTGCCGAGGATCACTATTTGCATGCTCCGGACGAAAAGCACCCCGATTTCATTCCCCTGGTCGCGAATATCACTTTGCCCCAAGGTGGCCAGGTGCTGGGCGAATGGCAGTACTCAGAGCCGCAAGTCGAACACGATCTACCGGTGTTCCGCGATCGAGTCCAACTAAGGCAGCACATCGAGATTGCTGGCGACGTGGCACCGGCCTCAGTGATTCCCGTTCAACTCAGCTATCAAGCGTGTACCAGTACGCTGTGTTCGCCACCCGCCAGCCTCCAACTGTCAGCAAATCTGGGCGAGTGACAAACCGCCTAAACCAGTTACTACCTTTTGACACTGTTTAGCAGTCAGCCGTAGGCGTACTTGACCTGCGAATCGCTACGCCTGCGGCTGACTGCTAAACAAAATACGCCTGAAATTCCTGCCCCAAAGCTGGTTTTCGTTGGAAACGCAACGCAGTCATCCGCCATCCGGACATGATGTTGATTGAGGACAATTGAAGTGAGATTACTCGGGTGTTGTTTGTTGTGTGTCGGCTTTGCGGCGTTGGCGACCGTCCCGCCTGTTTCCGCCGAAGAGCTACCGCATGTCGTGCTGATTCTGGTGGATGACATGGGCTATGGCGATCCCGGTTGTTTCAACCCAGCATCGAAGATTCGCACACCACACATTGACCGTGTGGCCGCGGCCGGCATGCGGTTGACCGACGCGCACGCGCCAGGTCCCCTGTGTCACATGTCCCGCTACGGATTGATGACGGGCCGATATCCCTTTCGTGCACCTGTCGAGA
>JANQOL010000333.1 GCA_028289675.1 Pirellulaceae bacterium | reverse complement strand
TACGACGAACTGCTGCAACGCGATGACGTCGACGCGGTCTACGTTCCCTTGCCGACCGCAATGCGGCACCAGTGGGTCATCAAGGCGGCCGAGGCGGGTAAGCATGTGATGGGAGAGAAACCCGCCGCCTGCAATGCGACTCAGGTGTCCGAGATGATCGATGCTTGTCGCCAATATCAAGTGCAGTATATGGATGGCGTGATGTTCATGCACAGTCAACGCCTGCCATTGATGCGGCGGATTTTGGAGGACCCACAGCAGATTGGCCAACTCCGCCGATTGGCGAGCCAGTTTTCCTTTGCGGGGGACGACGAGTTTTGCACCAGCAACATACGGGTCAATAGCGAACTGGAACCCTATGGCTGTCTCGGTGATTTGGGGTGGTATTGCACGCGGATGTTCCTCTGGATCCTGCAGGGAAGAATGCCCCACGAGGTTCGGGCCCGAACACTGTCAGGCCTGCAGGGAACGGGTAGCCCGCTGGCTGTTCCGGGACAGTTTAGCGCCGAGCTGCTATTCGAGGACGGCTTGTCTGCCAGCTTTTACAATTCGTTTGTCACCGAGCATCAACAGTGGTTGCATGTTAGCGGCAGCCGTGGCTACCTCCGTGTATCTGACTTTGTGTTGCCCTTTCACGGTCCGGAAGTCGATGTGGAAGTTGGCCAAGACAAGTTCGCGGCGGACAACTGCAACTTTCACATGGAGCAACATCTGACGCGACATGCTGTGAGAGAATACGACGCGGCCAGAGACACGGCGCAGGAAGTGCAACTGTTTCGGAACTTCTCTGATTTGGTACTGTCGGGAGAGTTGGATCCGCAGTGGCCGGAGTGGACGCTAAAAACACAACGCGTGCTGGATGCCTGTTTTGCGTCGGCTGCTCAAGACGGCGCGGCGATCACCTTGACTGACAACAATTGAATCACCTCGTATTGGAAACTCACCGTGTTATCAATTGTTGACAGTGCCTGTGAAGCGGCTCAGGCGGGTGGCAAGATTTTGCGCGAGCGATTGGGTAAAGTTGCGGCGCGCGAAAAGGGCCCTGCTGATCTGGTGACGGATGCGGATTTGGCATCACAAAATGCCATCGAGCAACTATTGACCAGCCGGTTTCCGGATTTCGCATTTTTGGGTGAGGAATCCAGTCCGGCGGATCGAGACGCAGCGGCTCGCAGCGGTCGTCCGATGTGGGTCGTGGATCCACTGGACGGTACAGCCAACTTTGTCCACGGTTTGTTGAGTTTCTCGGTGTCCATTGCGCTGGTCGAAGACAATCAGCCCACGGTCGGCGTCGTGTTTGATCCTATGCTGAACAGCATGTACGCCGCGACGGTCGATGGCCCCGCTACGAAGAACCACAAGCCCATCAGTTGCAGTGGTTGTGAGGACATCGGGCAAGCGATGGTGTGCTGTAGTTTTCGACCTGGAGTGCAGCGCGGCGACGTGGAGGTCAGCCAGTTCTTGAACGTGTTGGAGCAAAGTCAGTCGCTGCGGCGGCTGGGCTCGGCCGCTTTGAACCTGTGTTATCTGGCTGAAGGCTGTTTGGACGCGTACTGGGCCAACTCCGTAAAGACGTGGGACGTGGCGGCCGGCTACCTGATTGCCCAGCGGGCTGGAGTTCACTTTTCGGGTGTGTCTGGTGGCAGCTTTGACCTCTGGAATCCGCAGTTCGTGGCCACTTCCAGCAGCACCTTGCAGGCAGCCATGCAAGCCTGTTTGAAGGTGAGTAATCAGCCGTAGTCAGCTATTTGCGCTGGCAGCTCCAAAGTAGGTTTGGGTGACTGAGCGGTTTCGGCAGCCTGGGAGGGGCTCTGGCAGCGGACATTCGGTCGGCGGGGCGGCTACCCGCTGTGCACTCAGATATGCCGCCTGAGCAAAATATTTTGCACCTTTCGCGGTACGTTTGACACCACAATCTCGCTCTCTAAAATAGAGAAGATCGATGATGGCTGGCCCGTAGTTCCGGCAGTACTCTCACGGTGAGAGGGACTGACCCGCTTTCGCTACGGTTGGCACGCGCTCCGCAAACGGTTGTTTGCGTCTTGGACGCGCGAGGACTGTCACACAGAATTGGGTTGCGATGTTCGGTCTCGGAATGCAGGAATTGCTCATCTTTATGGTGATCGTGCTGGTCGTTTTCGGCAGTTCACGACTTCCTAGCTTGATGCGAAATCTCGGTCGTAGCGCCAACGAGTTCAAAGCCGGCATGAAAGACCCTGTCGAAGATTCTGGCAAAATCGAGGAGGATTCGCAGGAATAGCGAGTCCCTCGGTTCGATGCACAGTTTGCCCGCTTTGGCCCTCTGAAGATTGGTCGCCAAGCGTGCCAATTCGTCAGGAGATTGCCATGTTCTCGGGTCTTGGATACACCGAAATGATCCTGTTTGGGGTCATTGCGCTGATGCTCTTCGGTAGTCGATTGCCTGAAGTGGCTCGGAATTTTGGAGCCACCTACCGCCAGCTGCGCGGTAAAGTTGATGAATTCCAGCGTGAGTTTCGCGAATGGGAACGAACGGATGCACCGCCCACCAATTTGCCGCCCAATGACTTGGAAGATGACGAATCGTTGACGCCCCGATCACCCAAGTTTACTCCGCCGCCCGAAGACGACTCGCCCGACGATCCGCCAGAAGACAAGACTTAGACCCGAGTATTCCCACCGGATCTAAAGACATGGCAGCTCGTCCACTTCTCAAGACTTAGACCACAGGTAGAACTCTCTGGCGCGGGGGCTCTTGCCCTTCATTGACGTTGCAGGCCGCATGACTGTTTCGGCGGGCACGACCGTCAATCTACCTCATTTCGGGCGTGCCGCTCCTCTTTTGTCGGCGAATAGCCCGTTGCAGCCGCCTAATGACGCGTATTCCGGTTTGCGAAATCCATACGCGCCATTCGGATGTCTGCCGCTCTACCTGATCATGACAAAGCAGGTGATTTTTGTAGGGCAACCGATTCAAGCGTTAAAACCGAACCGTTGTTCTACGATCCTCGGCGATTGTTTGTAACGTCAGGTTGCACCGACACTATGACGAAGGCACCTTTCTGCGATTGCCCCATGGTCAATATTTCCTTAGCAGGAAGCATAGCATGGCGTGGCAACTTCAAGAATCGACGGGCAATACGTCTACCGAGTCCTCTGCGAGACGCTCGTTCCCGAATCCTCCAATGGTTCTGACCGTTGGTATCTGGCTACTAGTGATAGTGTTTGGCTGGGTCTGGGCGACAGACTACAGTTTTCGCACCTACCAACCCATCGCACAATCGTCCAGTAAGAGCTGGCCGACGGCGACCAACCTGCAGCATAGTCCCCGGCGCCCGACGTTGCTGCTGTTTTTGCATCCCAAATGCGCGTGTTCGCGAGCCACTATCCACGAGCTGAATCGGCTACTCGCGGATCATAGGCTGCGCGAAGAACAAAAGCCGGACGTGGTCTTGGTCGCCTGTTTTCCGTCGGGCAAAGAGTCCTCTTGGAGCCGCTCGACAACAATATCGTCGGGTACAAAACTGCCCAGGTCTACTGTCTGGATGGACGAGAACGGTCGTGAATCGGCGAATTTCGGCGCGATCACTAGCGGCACTGTCATGCTGTTTTCGCCGACTGGGCAGCGTCTATTTCAAGGGGGAGTTACGATTGCCCGCGCGCACGAGGGAGATAGCGCAGGTACGCAGGAGCTCACCAGGTTGTTACTTCAGAAAGAACTCGCTCGCCCACGGCAGTTTCCAGTCTTTGGATGCAGACTTTGTCAACCTTCAGGGCCGCAATTATCGCAATTCGACACATCTCGCTCACTTCCGAATGCGCGGACACCTTCGAGGAGGATCTTATGAGTTCGGATCAACAACTGACAGATTCAGCGCGTCGGCGTCTGGACGAACAATATCAAACAATTTCGTCTTACACCGATCGGCTATTTGCCATTCTGCTGACGTTGCAATGGATTGGAGCCATCTTGATGGCCCTGTACGTCGCGCCGTTCACTTGGATCGGAGCGACTAGATCGCTGCATCCGCATATCTATCTGGCGATTTTCGGCGGCGGGACTCTGGTGAGCCTTCCGCTGTTGCTCGTGTTGACTCGGCCCGGTCGCCTTGAGACCAGAATGGTTGTCTCGATCAGCCAAATGCTGTTTTCCAGCCTTCTGATTCATCTTTCAGGAGGGCGAATCGAAACACACTTCCACATCTTTGGATCGTTGGCTTTTCTGTCTGCATATCGCGACTGCCGTGTGTTAGTGCCAGCGACATTGATTGTGGCCGTCGACCATTTTGTACGAGGAGTTTGGTGGCCTCAATCGGTTTTTGGGGTGGCTACAGCATCTGAGTGGCGTTGGCTCGAGCACGCTGCATGGGTTGTCTTCGAGGACATCTTTCTGTTCTTGATGATCCGCCAGAGCAACACGGAAATGCGTCAGCTAGCGATTCAAACCGGACAACTTGAGGACGCCGCACGGGAGGCAGAAAACGCCAACCGTGCCAAGAGCCAGTTCTTGGCCAATATGAGTCACGAAATCCGAACTCCTTTGAGCGGTATCTTGGGGTTTACTGAGATCTTGCTTACCGACGAGAACGGCGACCCCAAAGAGCGTGAAGAACATCTGCGCATCGTCAGTAGCAGCGGCCAACACCTATTGGCGCTGATCAACGACATACTCGACCTCTCCAAGATCGAAGCTGGGCAAGTCATGATCGAGCATGTGCGGTGCTCACCGGCCAGCCTGATTGAAGAGGTCGCGTCGGCGCTGCGCGTCCATGCAAAGAACAAGAACATCGACTTTGAAGTTCACTGGTGTTCGGCTATCCCGGAGGTCATTGATACGGACGCACACCGACTAAAGCAAGTTCTCACCAATCTAATTGGCAACGGGATCAAGTTTACTGATAACGGTCGCGTCACACTTAACGTTGGCTATGCAACTCGACACGACCAGGGTGAGTTGCAGCTGCAAGTCGCCGACACTGGCGTAGGTATCGCCAGCGACAAACTTGAGCAAATATTTAAACCGTTCGTACAGGAAGACGAAACAGTCACACGCCGATTCGGTGGAACTGGACTGGGTTTAGCCATTTCGCACGGGATCGTGAAGGCGCTGGGCGGCACATTGACAGTGAATAGCATCGTCGGGACCGGCAGCTGCTTTGAGATTCGGCTGCCGGTGGGTGATGCTTCCAAGATCCGACTGGTGGACGCGGCGACGGACGCCAAGTCCATTGACCGGCTAGAGCAATCAGCGAAGAGTGTGGATTTTCATGGACTGCGGTTCTTGGTTGTCGATGATGGAGCCACGAATCGAAAACTGGCATCATTGCTGCTCCGACGGGCCGGTGCGGAAGTAGCTACTGCGGAGAATGGATCGATCGCTTGTGAGATGATCGACGACAAGCAATTTGATGCCGTGCTGCTGGATATGCAGATGCCTGTGATGGATGGGTATGCTGCGGCCGCCAGCATGCGGGCGAACGGCTACGCCAGGCCGATCGTGGCACTAACTGCGCATGCGATGAAAGGCGACCAGGATAAATGCAAACGAGCTGGATGTTCGGAGTATCTCGCCAAGCCAATTGATCGAGAAAAGCTGTTCGCGACGCTTCGAGAGCTAACCGAAACGGCCTCGCTCTTGTCTGGTGGCGACGAGACGTCCAGGTTTCCGCAGAGCGATTCGGACACGGAGTCCGAAAACCCGCCATCGACCGCGTATCGATCTTCACTGCCGGCAGACGATCCTGAGATTCGCGACATCTTGGTGGAATTTGTAGACACGCTGTCCGACAAGCTGGAT
>JANQOL010000021.1 GCA_028289675.1 Pirellulaceae bacterium | reverse complement strand
ACGTCGCCCGCGCCTTGGGACTCGCCGGCGCTGGTTTCGAACCGGATTTGTTCTTGGCCACGGATGGGTTGTCTTGCATCGGCTGCACCCGCGGAACAGAACTGGAGTTTCCAGCCGCTGGCAAACTCGGCAATTCTCGCTCTTGAGGTCGCGTTTGCGCCATTCGCCGGGCGGCCTGCTCGGCCGATGGGGCGGCAATCAACTGCGTAGGGACACTGACTCCACCGCGCTGCGGTGATTTGGACACGGAAGACTGACCGTCCGATTGCCCGGGGGTCTGTACACCGCGCTGGTTGGGGCTTGGTCGGTTGACCTCCGAGGCATCAGCTGGACGGCGTTGTTCGGTAGATCGCTGCGCAGCAATTCGTTGCTCGGTAACTCGTTGCTCGGTGACTCGCCGATTCGGCGCGGCCCCGGCATCGCTTCGGCTGGGTAGTGGAATGCGAGACACTTTGGGAGGGCGATTCTGCGTCGCCACGGCCGGAATCGTCGTCGATTGTTCGTTGGGGCCCGTTTGCCCGGCAGAGGCCACCTTCCCAAAGTAGCTTTGCGCATCCTCTCGGGCCGAATTGGCCGTCGCAACACTCCCGCCAGTGTTCAGTAAGACTTGGTCTCTTGTCGCCGACGAACGATCGGCGAGTGGTGAGGATTCAGGGATGCTTCCAATTCCACGTTGCTCCGGCGCATCCGTACCTGAAGTTGAATAGCGAGACGCCGACTGGTACGCGCGGCCTTGCAGCGAGTCGCGGACCTGAGGCGGCAATTGTCGCATCACATGCACCTCCGCCTCGCGGCCGGCGGCAACCTGGTTGCCACTGCCTGGCTGCAAACGTTCGCGCCGCAGTTGATCAGGTGTGACCACTTCGGCCAAACGACCGGTGTTCTCAGGCCGGTTGTGGACAGGTGCCGGCGGTGGCGCAACAACTTGGGCAGGTGAACGGCGATTGGCGGCCGGAGATCCCGTTGTGGGTGCAGGCCGTCCAGAGGCTTGTGCGGTGGACTGTCCATCGGATTTTCTGCGTGTCACGAACCGTTCCAACCACGGCGAAGAGTGCGTCCGCTGTAAGACAGCCCGGCCTGTGGGCTGTGGCGGATACATCAACGGATTGTTCGTGACTCGCGGAGGACGACGTTGCCCACCAGCGCTGCGAACCGTACTGCGATTCGGTTGTTGAGATGTCTCGCGGCCGTCCAGGTTATCGAGCGCTTCCTCAGTCAACGAACGCAATTGGTGAACGATTCCCCCCTTCAAGATTGGCGGAGGGGCTTGGCGTTCTTGCGCGGTTGCGCCGAGCGGGGTTAGGGCAATTCCCCAACACATCGTCAGCGTCAGCATGCGTTTCACAGAGCCGGAAGGGCGCGCCATTTTTTCGATTCCGTCGCAACAAGGCAGTTAATGGCATCCCAGACCAATATCAAGACGATCTTGGCGGCGGGATGAGATCCTCCGGTGGTATCGACTGTGACGATGTTGCCGATTGACTAAATCCGTGTGAAAGTTGAACGATTAGGCGATCGTTGCGGCGTCCAGTGAAGCAAATTGCAACACCCCGTCGCAAAACGCTGCATTTCGCACCCGCCTCAAGGATGGTCGAACTGGGATGTTCATGAGAGTGCGAAATTATTGTTTGGCGTCATTGAGAGCGGCGGTCTGTCGGTTGTAGGCTGCATGGTTGGGGAGACTGCGAATCGTTGGCACGGGCGCTGCTCGTACTGTCTCAGCAAAACTACCAGCTCTAGGAAATGGCACGATAATTGCTGTCTTAAATTTGGTTTGGAACGGAAACGGGCGTTACGTTCGTTACTGAGAGCTCTCCAGCAATGCATTTTCGACTGATTTTGGTAGCGGGGTCGGATAGAGGCAAATAGAATGCAGAGCTGGAGAGACTTTTCTTTTCCTCCACATTTTGATTTCCGCGCGGTTAGGTCCAAGCGGAGATAGCTAGTCTTGGGTTTACGAAATCTCCTACAGGTCTTCAGGGAGTTCCACGAATGTCGTTCGCAAAGTCACTTTGTTTGATGTTGGCGATTGCCGTCGCCCCAGCCGCGTTGCGCGGAGCGGAGCCAGAAATCGACGGATCCGCCCGGTGGGCGACGTTTGAGGACGCTGGTAGTCAGTACTTTGCGTTGTCGGTGCAATCCGACCCAACGGGCGACTATCCCACCGCCGACGCCTACGAAGTCGTGGTGCTGATGGACACGTCGGCCACTCAAACCGGCCGCGTGCGAATCGAGTCGCTGGAGGTGCTGGACGAACTGACCCGCACGCTGCCCGGCGAGGCACAGGTCAGTCTGCTGGCCTGTGACGTGGAAACAGTTCAGCTTTCCACCGGCTTGGTGGCGCCTAACTCGAGCCAGTGGGAAACGGCCATCGCTCGCTTCAAACAACGCATTCCTTTGGGCACCACGGATTTGGGCAAGGCTTTGAAGACGGCCACCGCCCAGTTTTCCGACAAGTCGGCTCAACGCACGATTGTGTATATCGGCGATGGTGTTAACCGCACCAATTTCATGGACGTTGGCCAGCACCGTCAGTTGGTCAATCAACTGGTTGAAAATCAAATTACGGTTTCAGCTCTGGCAATTGGCCCCATTGTAGACGTGGCCACTTTGGCAGCCTTTGCCAATCACACCGGAGGCGTGGTGCTGTCTCGCAGCGAGATTCAAGAGACGACACAGGCCATTGGACGCAGCTTGGGCATGAGCACTCAGTTGCCCGTGGTGTGGATTACGGAGGCTCAAGTCCCCAAGGCACTGCAAAACTATTTTCCGCAACAGTTTCCGCCGCTCCGGATCGATCGGGACACGATCATCTTGGGCCGCAGTCAGGGCCAGGGCAAAAGTTCGTCCATCGTGCTCAAGGGTACCTCGGCTGGCCAAGCTGTCGCCGTAACCATTGAGGTGGCTCCCGAACCCAGCAATCCAGATCTCGGGTTTTTGGCCGCGGTCACTGAGAGCGCCAGTAGCAATGGCGGCCTTACCCTGCCGTCTCTGGGCTCCGCTGGGCTGCGGGCGCTGAGTTATGTGCTGGCCGACGACGCGAATTCGATGGTGAAGTCCGGACGGTTCGCGCTCAAGTCGGGCCAGGTCGAGAGTGCGATTCGCATTGCCGAGCAAGCCCTCAAACACGACCCCAACAACGCAGAGGCAATCAGTTTGCTGAACGCGGCCAAAAAGTTGGCTGATGCTGAGATTCCAACCGGCAAGTTCATGCAGACCGGAGGCGTAGTTGTCCCCGGTGACGGCAGTACCCTGGTCACACCCCAAGTCGCCAGCCAACCATCGTTGCTGAGCGAAACGCAAGACGCTGGCAGCCTGTTGCGAGAAGAAATGGCCATGCGTCGCGTGGTGGCACAAGCTCTCGAGGCTGATGTGCGCGGACAACTGCGTTCGGCTCAAGAGAAGATGCACCGCGATCCAATCGCCGTTAAGAACTCATTGAAGGTCCTGATGGAAGAACTGGACAACACCGTCGATGTGGACGCTACGCTGCGTGCTCAACTGCGGGATCAGGTCAGTTCGGCCATCCAGCTGGCGGCCTCGGCGGAAGCCAAGTACATCGATCGTATGGAACGCGCTGAAACCATCCGCGTTCAAGCCGACCAGACACAACGCATTTTGGCCGAAACCAGTCGTCGTGACGAATCGCTGAAGCGTTTGGTCGAGCAATTCAATTTCTTGATGTCCAGCCAACGCTATTTGGAGGCGAGCAAAGACATTGCTCCAGAGATTGGCCGTACGGCCCCTCTGACCGCATTGGACAACGTCACACGTGAAGAGAGTTCACTGGCATCGAACTATGCGTTGGTCCGCGATGCGTTTGAACGCCGCGAACAAGGCTTTGTGGACGCCATGCGTGGCGTGGAAGAGGCCGCGGTCCCCTTCGATGGCAATCCGCCGCTGATCTATCCGCCGCCGGAAGTCTGGCAGGCGCTATCGGCCCACCGCAAGGAACGCTACGGCGCGATCAATCTGGCGGGAGGCAACGAATCCGAACAAAAGATCTACTCGGCTCTAAAACAACAGATCGAACCTGAGTACAACGGCTTGCCGTTACAGCGGCTGATGACCTCGCTGGCGGATGAACTGAACATTCCCATCTGGGTGAATGTTGCCGAGTTGGATCTGCTGGGCGTCGATCCTGACGAACCGATCACGTTGACACTACCCCCAGTTTCGCTTCGCAGTGCTCTGCGGCTGATGCTGGATCCTCTGGAATTGACGTACATCGTACGTAACGAAGTTCTGGAGATCACCAGCACCGATAGCGCGGACGCCGATCCGATTAACAAGGTGTACCCCGTGGGTGACCTGGTCGTACCTCCAATGCCCATGGGTGGCATGATGGGCGGTATGGGCGGCGGCATGGGAGGCATGGGCGGCGGCATGGGAGGCATGGGCGGTGGCATGGGAGGCATGGGCGGCGGCATGGGAGGCATGGGCGGCGGCATGTTTGCGGTTCCCGATGACTCGTCCAAGTCCGCAACGCCTTCTCCTCTAGCCCGTGACCGAGCTAGCTCCAGCGTTGATGTCGAGCAGTGGGTGGTGCGTTTGCAAGACGCCACCGAAGAAGAAGCTGCGGAAATCGATGGCAAGATTCGCCGTTGGGTTCAACAACGCGTGGAAACCGCCAAGGCGCATTTGGAAGCCAAGAATCAAGCCGGCGCCGTTAACGAATTTGAAAAGGTGATCGACCTGTGCGGCGGTCTGCTGGGTGCAGGCTACCCGCAACCTTGGATGTATCAGGCGCTCAGCCTGAGCATGGAAGCCTGTGATTACCCCTCACAGGACATCAAGCGGGTGTTGCTCAGCAGCCTGGACTTCGACGGCGACACCAATCAATCGCTCAAAATCGCCAAGTACCTGGCAGGTAAGGGCATGCGAGCCGAAGCGCTCGAGTTGCTGAAAGACGTGGCCTTCCTGGAACCTCACCGCTACGACGTGTTCGCCTTGGCGTTGCCGCTGGCCGCCGAGACCCGAGACTTCGATGCGTTGCGCTGGGTGTGCGTGGGCATCATGAGCAAAGCTTGGCCCAAGGATTACGTCAAGCTGTACGACGAAGCCAAGCTGCTCGCTCAAGCCACTTCACTACGGTTGGCTCAACAAGGCCGCGTGCTCGAGGCGCAGGCCTTCGAGCAAGAGATCAAGGAAGCGATGAAGCGGGATATGGTCGTCCGCGTCAGCTGGACCGGTGACGCCGATCTGGACATGCGAGTCAAGGAGCCAGCCGGCACCGTTTGCTCGCTGGCCAATCCACAGACCGTTAGCGGCGGAATCTTGTTGGGCGACTCGTCCAGCAGCAGTTCCGAAGCCACGATCAATGGCTTCTCCGAAGTCTACGTGTGCCCTCAAGGCTACACCGGGCAATACGATGTACTCATTCGCAAAGTTTACGGCAAGGTGTCTGGTGGCAAGGCGACCGTGGAAGTCTACACCGACTACGGCACGCCAGACCAAGCTTACATGTCGCAACAAGTCGAGTTGGGTGAGAATGGAGCCATGATTCAGGTCGCGGTGAAGAACGGCCATCGCGACGAACCCATCGCGGTCGCTCATTTGGCAAACGTACGCCAACGGCAAATGGAAGCTGGCCACGCCGTCCTGGGACAACTGGGTGGCGGTGATGGAGAAAGTCTGAGTTCTTCGACCGCTCAAGACTACTACAATTTCCGACGCTTGCTGGCAGCCAACCAACGACGCGGCCTAGGCTTTCCAGTGGGTGGCGGCGCCGTGGGTTATCGGCCAGTTATTACCACGCTTCCAGAAGGGGCGTCGATGTTCGTGACCGGCGTAGTTTCGGCTGACCGTCGCTACGTGCGTCTTTCGCCCTCTCCAAACTTCACCGGCATTGGCGAGATCTTCACGTTTAACTTCGTCGATGGCGGTGCCGGTACTCAAGGTGCCGGCGGTGGTGGATTCGGTGGTGCCGGCGGCGGCCTCGGTGGTGGTCTAGGCGGCGCGGGTGGCGGTGCCGGCGGAGGTGGCGGCATCGGCTAAGACGGACTCGCATCGTCAAAAATCACATCGCATACCAACAGGCGAGCAGTTATCTGCTCGCCTGTTGTCGTATGTCCTGGAGCCAGCTCCTGCCCAGGCAAGGACGGCGTGCTTCGACGTGCAGAATTCCTCTTTCTCCGCGGAACGTTCGCCTGCCATACTGTGGCCGCAGGTGTGGATCGTCGCGTGACTCTCGCTCGTCCGCTAGCCTGCCACACCCAGTGCACAGCAAGCTCGCTTTCGACGGGCAACAACTAGAGCGTTTTACTTTTGATGTGGCCCATTTTCGACGAAATGAGCAACCACCAGCGTTGATGACACAGGCCAAATGTCCGTCCAACGCGCACTAGTTTCCGGCAAACCAGCCTTACCACACCGCTTCCTCAACTCATGACCCGCATCGACCGCTATTTGCTGTTCCTCTACTTCCGTGTGCTAGCAATCTGCTTTGCCTCGATTGCCGGCTTGCTGATCGTGGTTCATGTGTTTAGCAACTTGGAGGAGTTTCTGCGTTTCACCGAGCAGAGCCAGAGCTCGCTGGTCGCGGTGCTGTTCGAGTACTACGGCCCCTACACGTTGTCGATGTACGAACGGCTTAGTGGCCTGCTCGCTCTGCTGGCCTTGCTGTTCGTCGTGGCCTGGTTGAACAAAACCAACGAGTTCACGGCACTAATGGCTGCCGGCGTCACCAAACGCCGCGTGATGCGGCCGCTGCTATTCGCTTCGGCAGCAGTCATCCTGGCCGCGGTGGCCCTCCGCGAATTCTCGATTCCCAGCTATCAGGACCGCTTGGATCGGAATCCTCAGGATCTAACCGGAGACCTACCACGCCCCATGCGACCAACATTTGACAGCAACGCCATGGTGCTGCTGCAAGGCCGCCATCTGCTACCCGTCAAACGAGAAATCGTCGCGCCCATCGCCAAAATTCAGGGCGGTCCGTTGGCCAAAGACTACGGGTCCAAGATTCTAGCGGCTTCCGCCCAGCATCAGGAGGCTGCGGCCGGACGTCCCGCCGGTTTCGTATTCCAACAAATCACGCGGCCCAAAAACATCGATCAAATCAATTCCGTCTTCGATCTTGGCGGCAAACCACTGCTGCTGACCGCCAAGGACAACGATTGGATCGAACCCGGCAGTTGTTTCCTCGCCAGCGACTTGGAATTCGAAATGCTCCGGGGAGGCAGCGCTTGGAAGCAATTCGCCTCGACCGGCGAACTCATCTCACATTTAAACCGTGAGAATCTGCGCAGCGGTAACGAGCTACGAGTGCAAATCCACCAGCGGATCATGCGGCCGGCTATCGACTGGACGGTGTTACTACTGGGCATCCCCGTGCTGTTGACGCGTCCAGACCGTCACATGTTTTGGGTCGCTGGAGCCTGCTTGCTGGTCGTGGCCGGATTCACAGCGATCGTGTTGGGGCTGGCCGCCGTTGGTGGTTCCAGCAACCTACTGTCACCCTCCATGGCCACTTGGTTGCCCGTGCTCGTCTTCCTACCTTGGGCCTGGGCCAAAACCGCGTCCGCCATGGAATCGTAATCGGCCAACTCAATTCCGTCGAATTTCTGCGCTGGTCAAGTGAGATATTTTGTTTAGCAGTCAGCCGCAGGCGTACTTGGTTTACGAATCGGTACGCCTGCGGCTAACCGCTAAACATGACAGATGCGGCCAAACTGCTGCGCCATCGCTGACGATGCAGACCAGTTCTCCGTGCGGCTCACACTAGACCTGTCCAGCTTTGTACAGGTAGGGATTCAAGCTGGGATCGTTGTACATCTTCATCTGACGATAGGTCTTGTGCACGCGGCGCCCAGCCAACAAATCTTCGAGCAGTTCACGCAGCGATTGTGAAAGATCCTGCAGTTGCTCCGAGCATAACTCCAGCCGCTGACGCACACGTTGAACGTGACTGGCTTCGACGTCATCCCGCTGCAATTGCTCGTGATAATGGTAAATCCGCAGCGCCATAATGCTGAGCCGATCGATGGCACTGCCCGGTGTTTCGGTGTTCAACCTCGCGTCGGGATTGTGGCTAATCTCGAGCCGCGCGAGTTCGTCAGAAATCCAGTCATCGACTTTCTCAATGTGGTCGTTGCGAGCCTGGTTCAGCCGATCAATCTCGCGTTTGACCGCCGCAATTTCCTGATCCGATGCCTCAGGGCTGCGAGCAATATCCTCTTGGTGCCACAACTCAAAGTTGAACGAATGCTGCCGGCAGATCAGTTGGTATTGGCCTTCGTAGGCATTGCCAATCGGTTCTCGATGCCAATCGCTCACCGTCGTCTCGTGCAACTGCAGTACTTGGGCGACGTCAATCACTGAATCGTTCCTTGCTAAAGCATCGTGAATTCTGGTGGTGCCAGTTGTCGACGATCGTGGGCAAACACCATCGCCAGTGCCGCCAGCGGTGTGTCCGCGCGACTCGCGCTAGCTGGATAGCCTCTCGTGGAAGAGCTACGAAT
>JANQOL010000266.1 GCA_028289675.1 Pirellulaceae bacterium | reverse complement strand
CCAGCGTCTGCAGCGGCGCGGCAAGCCGGTGGTCTCCTATCGGTTGACGACCGACCGGGAGGAGCGAAACCTGTTGTGGCGTTTGGCCCGACGCGTGATTCCGCGGCTGTACAAGCTCAAGGGCAATCTGCGCCCCCTGCCCTTCGTCGAGGATATGTCGGTGCCCGCCAAACGGCTGCCGGACTTCCTGACCGAAGTTCAAAATGTGCTGAAGGCCGAGCGGGTGACCGCCACGCTGTTCGCCCACGCTCTGCACGGACAGCTGGACGTCCGACCGTTTTTGGATTTGGCTAACCCCGACGACCAACTGCGCCTCGCCCGCCTGAGTGAAACGCTGTTCGAAAAGGTATTGGAATTCGGCGGATGTGTTTCCGGACAACACGCCCTGGGACTCAGCCGCGCCGCCTGGGCGGAACGGCAGTTGGGACCGCGGCTTGAACTGAGTCGCAAGATCAAGCAAGCGTTCGACCCGCAAGGGATTCTGAATCCGGACAAGTTCCTGAGCCCCACACCGCCGAAAGTGAACGAGCACTTGCGGCCGGTGCCCAAGTATCGCAGCCAGGTCAGCCAGATCGCAGTTGGCAACCAAGTCGCTATTGGCAACCAAACTGCTGCTTCTCCGTCCGCCGACGTAACGGACCAAGTTGTGGACAATCCTTCGCCAAGTTCCGGCAATGGTGTGGGTGGGGAATTGGTGGCCAGGGAAGCGGGCGAGCATCGGCTGGCCACGGTCAGCCTGCCGGTAATGCTGCAATGGGATGAACGCGAGTCGTTGGAGTATACAGCGCGGGCGTGCAACGGTTGTGGACGTTGCCGAACGAGCGCTATGGCGGAACGCATGTGCCCTATGTTTCGCGTGCACAAGGGCGAGGAGGCGTCGCCGCGGGCAAAAGCCAATTTGTTACGCGGCGTGCTGACCGGTTCTTTGGAGAGGGAGCAAATCGAATCACGGGAACTGAAAGCGATCAGCGACCTGTGCTTCAATTGCCATCAGTGTCGCCTGGAATGTCCCGCCTCGGTCAACATTCCCAAGCTGGTTCAGGAGGCCAAAGCCCAGCACGTCGCTGGCCATGGGCTGCCGCTCAGCGAACGCCTGCTCAACCGAGTGGATTTGTTGGCTTCATTGGGTAGTCGCATGCCTCGGCTGGCAAATTGGGCGCTTGGAAATCCCTCCATGCGCTGGTTGTTGGAGAAGACGTTTGGAATCGCCCAAAGCAGGAAACTACCAAAGGTGACTCGGCGCTCGTTTCTCAGTTGGGCCGCGCGCGAGAAACTAAACCGTCTGGAACAAGGTTCTGGACGCAAGGTGTTGTTTTTCGTCGACCAGTACGTCAATTGGCACAATCCGTTGCTGGGACGCGCGCTGGTCGAAGTTCTGCGGCACCAGAAAGACGATGTCTACATCCCGACATCGCAAACGCCGTCGTGGATGGCCATGATTGCGGCCGGAGATGTGGTCCGTGCCCGCAAGCTGATCAAGCAGAACATCAAGGTCTTGTCCGAAGCCGTGCGACAAGGATACGACATCGTGACGACGGAACCGTCCGCCGCACTGTGCTTAAAAGAAGAGTATCGCCATCTGATCAACAACGAAGATACGGAGCTGATTGCCAAAAATACCTATGAAATCAGTAGCTATTTGTGGCAGATGCATGCTCGCAACGAGCTCGAACTGGACTTCAGACCGGTCACGATGTCTGTCGTCTACCATGAACCTTGCCACACACGGGTGCTGGACTCCCGGAGTCCGGCGCTGAAGCTCATGAAACTGATTCCTGGACTGCAGATTCAGAATGCAGACGTGGGATGCAGTGGCATGGCTGGAACTTTTGGACTGCAACGCAAGAACTTTCGCACCAGCCTGCGGATCGGCTGGGGGCTAATTAGTACAATGAAGCAGACGGCGGCCCAGTTTGGTACGACGGAATGCACTGCTTGCAAATTGCAGATGGAACAGGCGACAACCAAACCTACTGTGCATCCAGTGGCACTGCTGGCGTTTGCATACGGTCGGATGCCGCAGCTGGCGGCCTGGTTTTCGCTGCGAAACGAAAGCACAATTGTCAGTTAGCCCAGCATTGCACTGGCCGCGCTGCGGCAACAAGCGTTTCCCGCCGAACGCGATAGGTGAACGTTGCGCGATGGCGCGGGCTGACTTGCAAATGGCTGCTCTTGCAATATTGTCCTAACGCTAGCTAGTGTTCGTCCGAGAATGGTAGAAGACCTATGAACGAATTGGTGACCGTCGATGTCCTGCTATTTGCCCAAGCTGCGGAGTTGGTGGGTGCCTCGACGACCCAGGTTCGGGTAGAGTCAGGTTCTACGGTCGGGCAGCTGCAAACTCGGTTGGGTGATCAGCATCCGGAGCTGCAGCAATTGTTGGCACTGAGTCGCTGGGCGGTAGAACACAGCTTTGTCGATATGCATACTGAGATATCTGGCAACGAACCCGTGGCCATGATTCCCCCGGTCAGTGGGGGGTGACCGTGTCCGACGCGCGGTCCGCCCGACGTTTGGTAGCTTGTACAAGTTGAACATTTCATGATCCAACTCACAGCAGATCCGATCGACCTGACGCAAGTACTTGCCGCAGTTGGCGATGCGCATTGCGGCGCTCAGGTGTTGTTCGTAGGCACGACTCGGCAGTGGACAAAACGGGCGGCGAGCGATGAACCGGGCGAGTCCGACGATGGTGCGCTCGAGACCGAATTCTTGATCTACGATGCCTATCGGGAAATGGCGGAAGGTGAAATGCGCAAGCTGGAAGAAGAGGCTTGCCAGCGGTGGCCAGTTCGGCAACTCGTATTGGTCCATCGCTTGGGACGGGTGGAACCCAAGGAGGCCAGTGTGGCGGTTGCAGTTAGTTGTCCTCATCGTAGCGAAGCGTTTGAGGCAGCGCGATGGCTGATCGACGAACTCAAACACCATGTCCCTATTTGGAAGCAAGAGCACTACGTTCAAAACGGCGCCCAGTGGATTCATCCAAGCAGTGGCGCATGCGACTGCCACGGCGCTACGTGGCCGGGAGAGCCGCCAGCCAGCATCCAGCGGTCGGGCACGTTTGACAACTCAGCGCGGA
>JANQOL010000261.1 GCA_028289675.1 Pirellulaceae bacterium | reverse complement strand
AAGCTGCGATCCGTTTTGGGAAGGCGACGTTAATGAGTGGACTGCAACCGGACCGCCGTGGATTTTTGCGTGGGCTGTCCGCGGCAACCGCCTTGAGCGGCGTGAGTTCTGGTGGTTGGTGCCGGGCCCAGGAAACAGCGCCCACGTCCATGGTCCGCCAGGTGGCTACGGGCCGGCGAGGCGTTGTGGCGACCGTCCACCCCCTGGCTAGTCGAGCTGCCGTGGCGGCCTTTGACCGAGGAGGTAACGCCGTCGATGCAGCCATCGCCGCGTCTGTAATGCTGTCCGTAGTCGACGGGTTCAACTCCGGTTTGGGTGGTGGCTGTCTGGCATTGGTGCGAACCCACGATGGCCAAGTCCATGCGATCGACGGACGCGAACGGGCTCCAGCTGCCGCCGCTCCGTCGATGTTTTATCGAGATGGCAAGGCGGACCCGCGCTTGAGCCAGGTCGGTCCTCTGGCCGCGGGTGTGCCAGGCTTGCTAGCCGCCTTGGAGCAATTAGCAACTCAACATTCGGCCATCGATTGGCGCGACTCGCTCTTGGGTGCGGCAGCGGTGGCCGACTCTGGATTCAAAATCGATACCAACTATGCCAAACGTTTGGCCTCGGTAGCCTCGCAATTGAAGAAATTCCCCGAGTCGGCTCGTATTCTATTGAACGGCTCCGGCCAACCCCGACCCGCCGGCGATCGACTGCGACAAACTGATCTGGCCCGCACGCTGCGAAAGATCGCCGATCAAGGTAGCGCCTGGTTTTATCAAGGTGAGTTCGCCCAACGCACGGCCCAGTTCCTACATCGCGAGGGCGGGTTGATGACCGCCAAAGACTTCGCAGACTACCGCTGCGAACTACGCACGCCGATTCGCACACAATACCGAGATCACAGCGTCATCGGCTTCCCACCGCCCAGCTCAGGCGGTATTCACATCACGCAGATGCTCGGGATGCTCGGCCGATTTGACGTGCGGAAAATCTTCGCTGAATCTGAAATCACCGGCAGGCATCTGCTGGCTGAGGTGATGAAGCGGGCGATGGCCGATCGCGCTTATTGGCTCGGTGATGCCGACTTTACTAAAGTACCTCGCGGACTGATTGATCCGAACTACCTCCAATCTCGAGCGCAAACAATTGATCTATCCCGGGCGACCAGCGTAAAAAGTCATGGCGAGCCGCCCGCCGCGGACATCGACCTGTTTGGAGGCGGCGGACACACAACTCATCTCACCACCGCCGACGATCAAGGCAACGTGGTCGCGTTGACCCAGACCATCAACACCACTTTCGGTTGCAAAATGATCGTTCCTGGCACCGGCGTGGTGCTGAATAACGAGCTGGACGACTTTAGTCTGGCTCCAGGCGTCCCGAACGCGTTTGGCCTGGTTGGTTCAGAAGCCAATCTGATCGCCCCTGGCAAACGGCCGCTGTCCAGCATGAGTCCTACGTTGGTGTTGGATGCAGCCAATCGGCCACGGCTAACTTGTGGGGCGGCAGGCGGTCCCAAGATCATTACGACCGTGCTGCAAGTCGTCGTCCGCGTTTTGGATTTGGAGGCCACGCTTCCTGCCGCCATCGCGGCGCCGCGTACGCATCACCAGTGGTCTCCGAACCAGGCCGTCTGTGAAAACGCGGTCAGCGACCAAGTTTGCGATGGCCTGCAACAGTTGGGGCACCAAATTAAGCGCATTGGCTCAGCCGCCGTCGCTCAAGGTATCAATTTCAACGAAGCTGGCATGACCGCAGCCTCCGACCCTCGCGTACCCAGCGCCGCCATGTCATGCTAGTTCGGGCCCCGCGGGCGGCGCTCGACATTTCACATGCAGACACCACCCACCCTAGATCCGTCCACGCCAAGAGGTGCTCGTCTCAGTTGCATCGTCATCGACAGCCTCGCCGCGAAACGAACTGATTGATGCGTTGACATTGCCCACCGGTCGAAGTGCCCCGTCCCAGCCAGTCCCTCCCTCCAATCCAACAAGGCGTACTACGATGGCAGCCAAAGTTCACTCTGCCGCGACATTGCTTAGCGTCGCGCTCCTGTGGCCCATGACCGTTTCTCCTCCGGCACTTGCGCAGTCTCAGTCGGAATGGATCGATTTGTTCAACGGAAAAGATCTGAGTGGCTGGCATGGCAACAACCCGCACACCACGGCCAAGGCCGACGATCGCGAGGCTGCTGTGGCCGCGCAACAGGCGGCGTTTCAAACTCATTGGACGGTCGAGGATGACCAACTGGTCAACGATGGGCAAGGACCTTACGCCACCACGGACGCGTCGTGCGGAGATATCGAACTGCAGCTGGAATATCGCACCGTACCGCTCGCAGACAGCGGCATCTACTTGCGGGGTACGCCACAAGTCCAAATCTGGGACACGACGGAAGCGGGCGGGAAATGGAACCGCGGCGCGGACAAGGGGTCCGGTGGACTATTCAATAACACGCGAGGTGCACCAGGTCAGCTGCCATTGGCCTTGGCCGATCGCGCGTTCGGCCAGTGGAACCATTTTCGAATCATCCAGTTGGGCAGTCGCACCTGGGTCGAACTCAACGATCAACTGGTCGTCGACGGAGCGATTATGGAGAACTATTGGGATCGAGAACGTGTAACTCCGTTGCCACCTTCAGGGCCGATTCACTTGCAAACGCACGGCGGCGAGATTCGCTGGAAAAATATTCGCCTGCGAAACATCGATACCGACGAAGCCAATCGCCGGCTGCGCGGTGATGACCAGCAGCTTGGCTTTCGGTCAATCTTCAACGGCGAAAACCTGGACGGTTGGCAAGGCAAATTGGAAGACTACGAAATCCGCGACGGCGCCATCGTTTGCCTGCCTGGCAAAGGAGGTGTGCTGTTTACAGAAGAGGAATTTCGCAACTTTGTTGTCCGCCTAGAATTCAAATTGCCACCAGGTGGTAACAATGGGCTGGCGATTCGCTACCCGGGCAGCGGAAGGGCCGCTTACGACGGCATGTGCGAGTTGCAGGTGCTAGACAATACCGCGGACAAGTACGACGACTTGGACCCTCGCCAATACCATGGGTCGGTCTATGGACTGGGGGCCGCGCATCAAGGGTATCTGCGTCCCGTCGGACAATGGAACTACCAAGAGGTTACGGTCGATGGCTCTCGGATTCGCGTCGAACTGAATGGGACGGTGATTGTGGACGCCGATGTCAGCCAGATCACCGAATCGAAAGACGATTTGGCGCACCCCGGCCAACATCGTACCTCAGGCTACTTTGGCTTCGCCGGCCACAACGATCCAGTCATGTTCCGCAACATCGCCGTGAAGACACTACCGGACGCTTAGTTGAATTTTGGCGTTGCACGAGCGAAGTTTACCAACGTGTGGTCGCGCCAATTCTAATGTGGACACAAAAGAAAGTTGCATTTTGTTTAGCAGTTAGCCGTAGGCGACAGATTTGTACGTCGAGTACGCCTACGGCTAACTGCTAAACAATGAATGACAAACGCGGCTAAACGAATATGCTCCATGAATGATATTCGGCATGTGCTGGTGGAATGGCCGCGGGCGCCAAGGTAAGCTGCGGATAGCTAGCTCGGTGCTGTCGGTGAATTGGCCACTCTTCAAAGAACGCCATTATTCACATCCAAACGTCACAAAGAATTTTTGCTTAGGTTCATTATGTGCTTTCAACGTTCTCCGAACCGACTTCTGCTGTCTCTGATGATGCTGCTGGCTGCCGCCAGTGGTTGCGGAACGTCTTCAGAAACGAGTTCCCCGACGCCGGCAACAGGCAGTGGGGATGGAAAGCTCCGGTTCGCGGTTGTACCCAAAGGAACCAGTCATGAGTTCTGGAAGTCGGTTCATGCGGGAGCCGAAGCGGCCGCCCACGAACTGGGCAACGTGGAAATCCTTTGGAAGGGTCCAGAAACTGAGAACGACACTGCTGGACAGATCTCGGTGGTCAAGAACTTCATCACCAGCCAAGTTGATGGGATCTGCCTGGCTCCCAACCACTCCCAAGCACTGATCGACGTGACCGCCGAGGCGGGCGCCGAGGGAATTCCGGTTGTGATTTTCGATAGCGGCTTAGGCGAGGGCGCCGACAAAGTCAGCTATGTCGCCACCGACAATCGCCAAGGCGGAGTACTGGCCGGCGAACATCTGGCAGAAGCCATTGGTCACCAGGGCAAAGTCATCATGCTGCGTTACAAGGAAGGCAGCGAAAGCACGGAGCAGCGCGAACAAGGTTTCTTGGATGCGATGGCCAAGGAAACGAACATCGAAGTGATTTCCTCCGACCAGTATGCGGGCACCACAACGCAAGAGGCCATGCAAAAGGCAACTCAGCTGCTCAACAAATACCGCGATGAGGTCGATGGCATCTTCGCGGTCTGCGAACCCAACTGCAACGGAACGCTGGAAGCTCTAAGTCAAACGGGCTTGGCCGGCAAAGTTAAATTCGTCGCCTTCGATCCTAGCGATCGATTGATTGCCGGCATGAGTGATGGCTCAGTGTCCGGTATCGTGCTGCAAGATCCCTACCAAATGGGCTATCAATCGGTAAAGGCATTGTCACGGCACTTGGCCGGTGAGACGGTCGAGCCTGTCATTTCCACAGGTGAGTATGTAGCCACAGCGGCGAATCAGAGTACACCACCGTTTGACAAATTATTGCACCCAGAAATCGCAGACTAGGTCGACCATCCAAAACTAATTGACCCAAGTCGTACATCCATGGACTCATCAAACGCTCCGCTGCTTTCGATGCGTGGCATCTGCAAACAGTTTGGGGCAACCCGAGCTCTGCACGATGTTTCCTTGGACGCTCGCCGCGGCGAAGTTTTGGCCTTGATCGGCGAGAATGGGGCGGGCAAGAGCACGCTGA
>JANQOL010000258.1 GCA_028289675.1 Pirellulaceae bacterium | reverse complement strand
TGTTGTCAGACGACCAAGCCGACGCGCCAGTGTTGGAGCGTGCCCAATCGTTGTTTGAACAACCAACATCGCCGGAACGAGCGCCTGGGCTGTTGCTGTCTGCTTGGTTTCATTGCCGGCCCGCTTCCGCGTTTGCATCGTTTGAACGCGCACTCCAAGATAACCCCCAACCTGCGCTGTTCACCGCTTGGCTACTTCCTGCACTGAAGCATGATTCGGAGCGGGCTACGCGTTTGACGTTAGCCGCTTGGAAAGAGCTTCAGGAACCGACTCAGTTTGCGGCGATCGAACCGTTGACATCGGCCGCCCAGCCAATGCGACTGCTTCTGGAAGCGGTCGCCAACGGTCAAGTCAACAAAGACCTGATCAATACCAATCAACTCCGCAAGTGGACTCAATCAGACAACACAGAGTTGCAACAGCGCATCGTCGCTTTGTGGGGCCAGATTCGAACGGAGGACAATCAAGCCCGGCAACAGCTCGTACGGCAAACTCTACGGCTGTTGGAATCCGGCAAATCCGGCAGCGCGTCCCGGGGACGGCAAGTTTTCACCCGTGTGTGCTCCCAGTGCCATCTACTGCACGGACAAGGTTTTGAAGTTGGTCCTAACATTTCAGCCAATGGTCGCGGCAATTTGGCTCAACTCGTCTCCAACGTCTTGGATCCCAGCCTGGTGATCGGCGAAGCCTTCCAGGCCAAGACTGTGTTGACGGTCGATGGCAAGATCGTGTCCGGCCTGCTGGCCGGCGAAGATGAGCGGTATGTGAAACTGAAGGTGCAAGGCGGCAAGGTGGCCGAGTTCGACAAGGACGAGGATGTGGAGTTGATTAAGGACAGTGATCAAAGCCTCATGCCTGAGGGTGTCGAGACGCAGATGAGCGAGCAGGAGTTGTTGGACTTGTTTGCCTACCTTTGCTTGCTCAAGGCGCCCGGCGCGCCGGACAACGCTTTGATCCCAGGCACGCCCGCCGACTTCGTCCAGCCATGAGCTTTACCTGCTGGCCGCACGACGAGTGTCGGGACATCTTTGACTGCGGAGTCCTTACCGCGCACGTTGCTGTTATCGATTACGGCAACGTGTCAGGTTGGGCGTTCTGAACCGCACCAAGCTCATTCACGCTGCGATGGATGCTGACCAAGGGTGGCTGGGCAGGTCCCTTCCATCCCTACGATCCGTGCAAGCGCCCCATTCAAACAATCCGGCTGCGCAAGAGGCGTCACCGGGGCAAAATCCGCAGATTTGGTCGTCTTTGCGGACACGAGTGGTCGAAACTTGACGCGGAAGAATTCCATGGGATCCGCGAGACAGACACCTCAACACGGTAGACCGACCAAAACACAACGGTTGTCGGCTCCGCATAATCGAGCCCGTTGCGTCGCATCCCTAACCAATCCTTGGTTCGTGTCCAGACAGTGGAGACTATGAAATGTCAGTACGAATTGTTGCTTTGTTGGCACTGGCAGCTAGCCTTAGCCTAGCTCCATCCAACGCCAGCGCTTTCGGCCACCTCTTCGGCCATCGCGCATCGGGTTGCGACGCCTGTGGTTGCGCTGCCCCGAGTTGTGGTTGTGAAATGGCTGCCCCCAGCTGCGGATGCGAAATCGCTCCGAGCTGCGGCTGCGAAGTTGTTGACCCTTGCTGCGATCCTTGCGGTGGCAAGCGTTTGGGATTGTTCGCCAAGTTGCGAGCTCGCCGAGCTGCTAAAAGTTGCTGCGCTCCCGCGCCCAGCTGCGGCTGCGAAGTTGCAGCACCTAGCTGTGGCTGCGAAATCGCTGCTCCTAGCTGCGGTTGTGAAATTGCCGCTCCTAGCTGTGGCTGCGAAGTCGTTGACCCCTGCTGCGATCCTTGCGCTGGCAAGAAGCGTGGTGGTCTGCTGAAGGGCTTGTTCAGCAAGCTGCACAGCCGCAAGTCCAGCTGCTGCGCTCCTGCTCCTAGCTGTGGCTGCGAAGTTGCCGCTCCTAGCTGTGGATGCGAGCTGACTCCTAGCTGCGGTTGCGGCATGTAAGCTTGGGCAGCGCTAACGCGCCCAACTGAAATCTGCTGACGGCGACACCAATGAAGTGTCGCCGTTTTTTTTTTGCCTATTGGGCGTTTGGTTTCACTTGGCCATTCGCTCCGCAGCAACACTCTACGTGGCCATTCGCTCCGCGAATGAGAGCTAGACAAACTCACCCTCAATACCCACAGCACCAAGCCAATCCACCTTGTTCTACAAGTCGGCTTGGGTCCAATCTCCGTCCACGAGCCGCCAAGCACCAGACGCGTTTTTGTCCTGCAGCAGCTTCGGCAGACGTTCCTGACGTACGTTGTCGAAACAAGTCAGCTTGGCAAATCGAAGCAGACTCGCCGGGATGCCCACTGCCGAGAATCCAGGATGCCCCGTGGCTGGATACGGTCCGCCATGGTTCATGGCCGAACTGACCGCCACACCGGTAGGCATCTTGTCATTCAGCAGTCGACCAACGCGCTGGGCCAGGATGGGCGACAACTGGTCGTAAGCGGCTTGATCTTGGCTGGAGTCGGAGTGCGAGTAGATGCAGCCCGTCAAATTACCTTCAAGGCCAGCCAGTACATTAGCCAGCTGATTCACGTCATCGGCGACCACCAACAACGACGCGTTACCGAAGGCTTCCGTTTGGAATACGTTCGGATCGCTCAGGAACTTGTCTGCCGGCACGCGCAGCAGTGTATTCGCCACGCTGC
>JANQOL010000242.1 GCA_028289675.1 Pirellulaceae bacterium | reverse complement strand
GATGTCGTCATTGGACTTGCCTTCCGCTTCGGCTTCATAAGTCAGAATGACGCGGTGCCGCAAAATCTCGACAGCCACGCTTTTGACATCGTGCGGCGTGACATAGCTGCGACCGTGGAGGAAGGCGTGGGCCTTGGAAGCTTTCATCATGTTGATCGAAGCGCGGGGACTGGCGCCCGACTCGATCATGCCGTCCAAGTCGGAGATGCCGTATTCACCCGGCGTTCGTGTGGCTCGGGCGACGTCTACTAGGTAGTCTCGCACCTTCTCATCGATCCAAATCTTCTCCACCACACCGCGGGCTGCCATGATGTCTGCCGGACTGGCGACCTTGCGGACCTCCGGGATAGGTTGCCCACTGGCCATGCGATCGACTACCTTGCGTTCCTCTTCTTTGGTTGGGTAGTCGACCACCACTTTGAGCATAAAACGATCGACTTGGGCCTCAGGCAGCGGATAAGTGCCCTCTTGTTCAATGGGATTCTGGGTAGCCAGCACCAGGAAGGGTTCTTCCAAAGCAAACGTCTCGCTACCAATCGTCCCCTGTCGTTCCTGCATGGCTTCTAACAGCGCCGCTTGCACTTTGGCCGGTGCGCGATTGATCTCGTCTGCCAATACCAAATTCGAAAAAATGGGGCCCTTGCGTACGACGTACGAAGCGTCCTTGGGGTTAAAGATCTCCGTGCCAATCACGTCCGCAGGCAGCATATCGGGAGTGAATTGGATCCGCGAAAAACCGGTATCGATGGCCTCCGCCAGACTGCGAATGGTCAGTGTCTTCGCCAGGCCTGGCATGCCTTCCAGCAAGACGTGGCCGCCGCTGAGCAGTCCGATCAGCAGGCGAGTCAGCATGTGGTCCTGTCCAACCAAGACCCTGCCGATCTCGTCTTTGAGGTTGTTGCACAGCTGAGAATGCTGATTGATCTGATCGTCTAGTTGTGGTGCTGACATGGCTTCTTGAACAAGTCTGTCAAACGAGTGGATTTGGATGTGAATTGGACCGCCGTAAGCCGGGCCATTTTAAGAGATAAACGGCAAAGCAGGAAAGGGTCGCAGCGGCCGCCAGCTGAAAATCAAACCGCGGCTACGATCCCGATCGATGGCTGCCTGGCAATGACTAATTGGTCGGCATCTTGTGCGCAAGTCTTCTTGGGCTCCCCCGGAGAGTCGGTTGCCGCGGGTATCAGATTGTTGCAATGGATTTTTCGATTCAGTTCACCGCAGCGATTTCAGGGACCCGCTAGCTTGGGTTCGCATCGTCGTCGGATTCTGGAGCAGCTTCGCGTGACGGTGCCGAGTCCTTTTGGTCCAGGCCCAGCTGATCAATGCGCCGCAGGAGGCGCGGCCGGCTGATGGATAACCAGCGGGCAACCTGAGCTCGATTGCGCGGCGACAACTTGAGGGCCCTGCGCAACACGATCCGCTCGACGTCTTCCAGCAACTGGTCCAGCTCGATGGCTTCGACGGTCAGACCGTCGGCTGTGGTGACGCTGCTGGGGAAGGTTCGGATCTCGACCGGTAAGTGTTGTATCTGCAAAGTCGTCGTCAACACGGCATGAGCCACCGCTTCGTCGATCGCTTCGTTCAACTGGTGCAAATTGCGTGGCCACGCATAGGCGATCAGCAAATCCAAGGCCTCTGGCGAGAATGACAACAGGGCTCGGTCGGCGCGGCGGCAACTGGCAGCCAGCGCTTGTTGCGCCAGCGCAGGTATGTCCTGGCCGCGTTCGGCCAGAGCAGGTATAGTGATCTCTATCTGGGATAGATTGGCCATGAGATCTTGCCAATCGTCACTGCGCTCCGACAGTTCCTTGGCGGAGCAGCGGCCGATTGCGGTCACAGTACAACTGGACGCATGCTGATGGATCCAGTGAACCAGCGGACCCACAGCCGCATCTGTCAGACGGTTGACGTGTTCCAATACCAGCTGTTGGACTTGCGCGGGGGTTCCGGGCCGGAGCCTGCCTGCGAACACTTCCAGCATGCCGGCCACCAATTCTGCATCCAGCAATCCGCAGTCGATGGGGAAGAACTGGCCAGCGGCTGCCGGCAGGTTCAGCGTTTCTAAGCGGCTGTTGAACAACCCGCGCGCCACCTGTGACTTGCCCACCTGCTCTGGTCCGACGAGCAACACGTTGCACTGCGTCGAGGCCGCCAGCTGGGCACGCGACATGGCCAAACGGATGGCTGGGCTGTCGCCCAGCAGAGCGTGAAGTCCATCCAGTTTTGCCCAGCGGCTGCGAGTGGCGACCAGAATCTGCTCCGCTTGAACTTGTTCGGCACGCGTCCAAGCTCCGTTGCTAGGCAACTGCCGGCTCAGTTGCTCGAACTCTCCGAACAGGACCAGGGTCAGTGCGACGACTTGGTCATTGTCGAGCAATGGCAGAAACAGTTGCCCGGTCCACGGGGCGCCAAACACGACGGGAGTTGACAGAACGCGAGTGCTGACCCCGCCGTTTCGCGCGGCCGCCGGTGGTGCTAAGGCGTTCAACAGGGCGCCGACCGCCGTATTGTCTGGCACCAAGTCCCAGCTGCATTGCTTCCCGACTAACTGGGTAGCATCCGTGGCTACCATACCGCACAGTGCCGCGTTGACGAATACGATTTGGCCTCGGCGATCCAGAATGGCGGCCGGATGGTCCAGCGCATCCAGCGTCTTGGACAGCTGCCGACTATTGCCTCCTTTAAAATCCATCGTTATCGAACCTTGCCAGGCTTCCGTTCGTTTTCCACTCGGAGACTCCACAGAGCTGCCAAGTATATCGATCTAAGCAGTCGATGCATCAGCACTCTACACCGTACCCGGTAAGGCTTATCCGTTTGCCCCGTAGCCGAAGACGCAGGCCAATTACCGGCAAGTTCGCGGCGCAGGTGAAATTACTCGCAAGTTGCTCTGCAGGTCGTCTAATGGTATGTCCCATATCCACCGGTTGGCAGTCCTGCATAGGGCTTTACAAAGTTCCAATTCTGCGGTGGCTTGCCCTCTTCAATCGGGTTGTTTTGGACATAGTGAATTGCACCCGTGATCACTTCGTCGCTGTCAAGAAAGACTCTCCAAGGACGTGCAGCCCACATTCTCGGTGGTCGCTGGCCAACTTCGACAAACTTGGCCAGCGGGTGACAGCCTTCGTCCATCAGCTGCCGTGTTGCGGCACCTCGAAGCAGATTCGCCATCTGCTCTGCAGAATATTTATGGCGCGCTATTACCAGGTGGGTGTGTTCAGGCAGGATGGCACACGCCCAAATGGTATAGCGGCTAGTTCGCACCTGCTTCGCAAAGCCTCGACCAACAGCCCGCGCTTGAATGCCACTGAGTCGAACTGGCGGGTGTTTCAACTCGTGTCGGGCTGCCTCTCTCTGGCTGAGTTCGGCTGTTGAAAGTTCTCGCAAACCACGTCGTTCGAACGTGCGTCGCGGCTGGCCGAACCGAGCGATCTCCCACTTGGCGACGAACTGGGACCATGATCCGCGAGGATCGTTGGGCAGCCAAAAACCATAGACCGGCAGTATAAGATGATACCCGTGAACCATGGCACCATTCGAATGGGTGACCAACCAAATAGCAAGTAGTAGCGTCTGGGACGCTGTAAAGGGACCTGCGCCTCCGGCTGCGGGTCAAACAGAGGAAGCTCAAACAGCTGCCGTTTGACCCGCAGCCGGAGGCGCAGGCGTGGGCCTGCTGCCATTAAGCGGCACGATGAATTGGGCGACAACCACAGAGGTCTCCTGAGTGCCACAGTTGGTTTTGGTATAGTTTGGCTGGTGGTCGCGTCGCCAGAATTGCTCGCCGCTGCCAGATTTCGACGTCGTTGTCGCAGGGGAATTGATGCCATGGCCTTTGAGAGTCGCCAGTTGATTCGTTTTTTGGTGATGCTCGGAGGCCTTTTCTGGGTTTGTCTGCATTCGGTTTCCGTTGCGGAAGAAAACGAGCAGGAGAACAGTGGCCAAGTGGCCTCCACCGCCTGGCAGCGAAAGGCGACTGAGTATGCGCGTATCATGTCGCGAGTCACATGGACGCCAGTCGCTGATGGTATGCCGATGCGGGGCGGCCACTTCGAAAAGGGAAGAGAATACACTGGGGTTCCCTACTCAAGCGTCAAGCATGTTGGCCGCTACATCGGCTTCGATATCTTCCTGAAGACATTTCTCGCCGCAGTCGAGAATCCCGAGAGCGTCCTCTACACAGAGAACCTTTACGGCGAGGTGAAGAACGCGGAGTGCTACTACGGCAAGGTCTGCTCCTCCTACACCAGCTACGCTCTGCAGTGCGGCATTTGGTACGTGAGTCGCCTCCACGGCCCGGGCTATCGTGAAGGGATTACGCTGGTCGAGCCACAGTCCGCCCAAGCTGCTCGCGTTGGTGACATCATCTTCACGCCGCCGTCCAGGAAAGGGGGAGGTTCCCACATCGAAATCGTGACTCATGTTACCCGTGACACCGCAGAAGGTGTCACCCACGTTCGCGTGGAGGAAAGCCGCCCCAAGACCACGTTGAATACCAATCGCGCCGCCGCTGCCTTCGATAGCCACATCTCCGCTAGGAATCGCGAGCTGTACCGCATTACTGATCTCGACGCCTGGCGCGGTGAAAATCGCGCCGAGTCCTTCCTCTTTCCGAACTACTCCCAGGACTCCGCAACCCCGGTCATCAACCGCACGCTCCTGCTCGACCGTGGCGACTGGGTTCCCTACCATGTCGACCAGCCGGTGAAATTCAATGTCATGGACAGGGATCGTCAGGGTGTCAAGTCGCTCGTCATCAAGCGTGGAAACACCGTTGTGGAAGAAATCCACCGGCCTGGTAGGACGATCATTGAACGGTCCTACTCAGTGTGCGGCGATTATACGGCCCACTGTGTGATGAATGATGGTTCTGACAGCCAAGCCTGCGAATTCTCCGTCGGCGACCTTGATTTCAATCTGGCGAGCGATGAAATCACCTCGGGCAAACCCTGGGAAATCGAGTTCTCTTCAGACAACCTCATCATCATCATCGTGTATTTCAGGAGCCGTACGAACAGCTATGGCCAGCATATGGTGTACGTTTCCGCAGAGGAGCGGCGAACTGGGAAGGTAGCTATCCCTTCCGATTTGCTGCAAGACAAGGGGAGAACCGAGGTGTGGCTGATCGGCGAGAACAACTACGGAAGATTGAAGAAGCGAAAAGAGTTTGTGGTGAAGTAGCGCGAGGCATAGAGATGGATCAAGAAAAGTGTGTCAGGTGTGGATCGGTCGACGTCACGGAGGGTTACGTAGATGATGCATCGGTTGTGGTTCGGATTCCCAGATTTAGATTTGTGCTGTCGGATTCTGTTTCGATGAAGGCAATCGTATGTTTGGAATGCGGTCACGTCTCACTGTCGGTTGATCCCGAAAAGGTCCGAGCAATTCTGGGCAACAGCCAGAAAGAAGACGCAGTCGGACATATGGACGCACGATCCTAAATGGGCGCGGCGTCGTACACCCCATTCGCCGACAGATACGTCGACAAGCTATGAATGAGACCCATGACTTCAAATTTAAGCTTGCCGTCTGGGATCGAATCCAAAATGGAATTGCCAGCCAGGAAGACCACGATCTTGCCTTCAAGTGCGCGAGGAGTATTGCGCAGAATTTCCTGAAGGCGCGTCGCCCGTCGATAAATGGATGATGGAACGGGGAGAAGAAATCCTCGAATCGTGGCCGTTTCCTTTGACGTCGTCCCAGTCTGATTGTCCACGCGAACAGATTCTGCTTTTTGCGACGCTGTACGGCAGCTCAGATATCCAGAATGGACGCGGCGCTGAACGCTCGGAGCCGGGCGTGTTAGAATAGAAGATCACGTCGTCGCGATGTCTGTGACCAACATCTTGCTGTCGGTGAAGCCATGCGCACATTGGGGAAACATGGATATCATCAATTCGGGTTGCGGCGTTTGCTTGTTGGTACGGCGTTGGTCGCTGTGCCGCTGTCGATCTTTCCGGCCTTTGGCCGCCCAGGCACAATTGTCGCGATTGTAATTGCAGTTTGTTGCTTCTTCATCGCATTACTGGCCAAGACCTATCAGGTGTGGGCAATTGGTCGACTGCTGGTGGGAGGCTTCATTGGTTGGTTCTTCGGGCTGCTACTCGCACCAGGCTACCGAACGATCGAAGATGCCCAAGTCGTGATACTTTTCACAATCGTCGGATTGGTCGCGGGGGCAGTTTGGGCTTTCCCCGCCTACTGTGAATACAAGCCGCGGTCGTCAGGACATGACGCACGAGGCGCGGCTGAAAATGTCGGATCCCACGAGTTGGAATCCAACATAACGATGGATTGAACCACGAACGTGTTCACTCGCATAGCTCGCCAACGTAACAGATCAAGTGATTTGATTAAATCCGTCCGGTCAGTCACAACGTCGTAACCAGAATCGATGTGCACGCATGAGTCTCAAGCGAAAGCAGATTTCCATTTGGCGGATTCTTGCGCTCTCTGCCATCCCGATCGTTTTGATGTTGATCTTGTCCTACAGGGGATGGAATGCCCGCAATCGACCTCCAGCTGTCGCCGGTTCTTGGTATCTAGACGATCTGCGGACTGATGAAGATGAAAGCGCGCTAGTGACCTTCTCGCCAACCGGCGAGTATGACGGTGACGCTACGTTCGGAGTTCGATGGCGCTACCGCGATGGAAGGGTTTTCTTTCGCACTTGGCAAGTGGACGACGACTCACAGACTTCTCAAATGCTGACGAATACAACGTTATACTCATGGATCGTAGGAGCCGACGAATTCTCGCTGAAGGCAGAGTTCGGCGAAGATGGTTCCGTCCTTACACTCGTTTCCGAAGACGATGGACCTCGGTGTCGACTTCGACGCGTAGCTCCTTAGTTGGCTGTTGGCAGTCTCAGATAGCTATAGTGCTTGATGTTAAGGTCGGCTGAAATTGCGGACACCGGGAAAGGTAGGTTCAATCGTTGATCAGGCGTATGAACCGGTGCGAATGACCCAAGCGTTTCAATGGTCCGTCAGTCGAATTAGCTAAACGATTGGTGGCCGTTTTCTACAGTACTGCTAGGAGAATCCGAATGTGTCGAACAATGGCAGTTGGCATCACAATGCTCTTTGTCCTGTCCACATCACTGGTTGCCAATGACAATGAATCTGGCACTTGCTCGATTGTGAATCCAGGAGATCAAACCGCCGTCATTGGTATCTATAGACCGACGGCAAAAGGAATCGAAGAACGCCTGGTCACTGTTCCCGCGAAATCCCAGATCGACAAGGTTCCAATACTGCTCACGGATGACGACCAATTCGCGATTGCGTACAAAGCCGAGGAAACGGGTGGCAAGCTAAAGCGGGCTGATCCGATCAAAATCTATGGTCACCGGCGGATCAATTTCATTCGTCAGAAGAAAAGTAATGATACTCCTGACGTGCTTATCGAATTCCGTGGATTCGATGAGACGTTCGGCGATCTGCGTGACCAGAATCGCGCTCTGTACATTCCCTCCAGCGAGTCCGAAGCAGTGCGCGTGCTGCGCGACGCAAATCACAAGACCACGGTTGTGAAGGCTCCTTTGGCGAAGGCGGATTATTCTAAAAAGTAGAGCGCTAAGATTAATGGACTGGTACAGCCATGCTTTCTTCCCATCGCGTTCCTGAACTTCGTTTGGCGGAATTGACGATGGTGATGCTTCTCGCCACAGTCGTCGTTGCATCATTCTCGTCGAGAACGGTAGCACAGACGAATTCTATCGATGAACGTTTATCCAGACTCCGCGTAGCGGACGTGCGCGTTGTTGCAGCGCAGATCGATTCATTGACCGACGATTTGTTGAGAGACCCACGGATTATCGGTGAACTCGTTGGTCTGCTTGATGACAGACGGATTATTGAAAACCGGATGCCGCCGGCAGGCAACGACACCTTGAAGCTATGTGCCTGGTATCGCATTCTGGAAATGGATGCCTCCGCCGTGTCAAGCATTGCGGTGCGGATGCGTACGCTTGAATCTACACATGCAGTTGAGCTGGCGCTATCGGCCATTTCACGAATTGGCCAGCCAGACGCAAATGCGTTTGTGGAGCTGATGCGATATAGCAAGTCAGCTGATGTTTCTGTCCGCTCACGTGCGATCCGTGCCCTCGGTTCTGTGGGTGGTGGCGATGCAACAACCGTGACTCTATTAGCTCAATTCTTGCTGGATGACCATCCAAATGTTCGTTGGGCAACCATCGAAGTGCTGTCATCACGAAAAGACAATCTCGAACCCGTTTTGGATTCGCTGATCAATCTGCTGGACGATGAATCTGATGTCCATGTTGCGCTATCCAATCACGCGGCTGTTCCCAAGAAGCTTCGTGGCAGAGTCGCCGAATTACTAGCGGACATCGGTCCCGCGGCCACGTCAGCACTTCCACGTCTACGTGAGTTGATGGCATCTGAGGTTGATGTGAATGTCCGCGTGTGGGCGGCTTGCGCGGTTTGCATGATTTCCCACGAGGCGCCAGCTGAAGCCCTCGATCTACTTGGTCGCTTGCTCTTGATCGGACGGGATGACGAGTACGGGGGCAACGACTCGGCACTCGCCATCGCGAAACTCGGCCCACGAGGGATCCCCTTATTGGACGAGCTGGAGCGAGCGCGGTGCCATCGCTCATCGGAAATTCGCTGGGCGCTGGTGGGGGCTTTCTTTGCGGTTGAACCCGACTCTGCCGTCTCGCGGTCTCTGTCGTTGATGGAAGATGAGGATGAACTTGTCGCGAAAGCCGTCATCGATGCGTTTAGTTCAAGAAACATCTCCGAACTGAACGTCATTGAAGCATATGTCTTGGCGTTGAATCGAACTGGCGGCATATTCGATGAACCAGCAAGTTCCGCGGTTGATGCGCTCGCAGAGTTGGGGTCAAAAGCAGAGGCTGCGCTGCCTGCACTGGACCAATTGCTCCACAACTCGGAGGCATCGGAAAGGCTGCGTGAAAAAGCAAGCCTTGCCATTCGACGCATTCGAAAAGATCACGTACTTCGCGAAGAATGACAAGCGACGCTGGCATGCGGTCCGATTGCACGGTCCACAAATCGCTTCAGATTCGAACAATGACGTAAGGTTTTCGCCTACGTGAAACGCTCGTCCTCGTCCTTGAGTTCCGCAGGCCATCAGTGCGGCAAATCACGTTTCGACTTGCGCAGTAATGGCTTGCGTTGAAACAAGTTCTTCGTCGCCAAGCGGCTCACGAATTCGTCAGTTACGGATGCCCTGTCAGCGGTGCAGGCAAGTTCTTCACAGCTAGCTGACAATTTCGCGGACGTCGATCAAATGGACTTGTCGGCCTTGACCGGTGTGCG
>JANQOL010000223.1 GCA_028289675.1 Pirellulaceae bacterium | reverse complement strand
ATGGTGGATCGCATCGACAAGATCTACAACTCGGGTATCTCTGTCACCGCCGGATTTATCCTGGGCTTTGACTCCGAACCCGATGGAGTGGATGAAGCGCTTGTTCCGTTTATTGAGGACAGCGGGATTGTCTTGGCCATGGTCGGACTGTTGTTTGCCTTGCCCAATACCCAGCTGACCCGACGGCTCAATCGGGAAGGGCGCCTGATTGCGGACGGAGAGAGTTGGTTGCCCGAGTCGGAGGATGCGTATCGGGTTCACGTGTCTAAAGGCGTCGATCAAACGATCGCTGGTTTGAACTTTGTTACCGTTCGGGACCGCGTTGAGATTTACCAAGATCTCAAACGCGTGATCAGCCAGATTTATTCGGCGCGGGCATTCATGGATCGCGTGCTCAGCACCACGCGACGGATTCGCTTTCAATCCAAGCATCGGCCCAACTGGTGGTTGCTAAAACGCCAGCTACGAGGCTTATTCAACATATCGTTCGCCATGCTGAAGGATCCGGAAGCGCGGTGGTTGTATGTTCGCAATGCGTGGTGCACCATGTGGATGGGACTGGCCAAATTTGACTACGCCCACACCACCATGGCAGCTTATCTGCACTTTCGCAAACAGGCTAAAAACATGCAGTCTGAGTTAGACGCCTCCATAGACTATGCCCGGCATACAGCCGACTTTCCACGCTCGATCGCGGACATGCAAGACAGGAATGCCAGCAAGTTGCCTGTGGTCAGCTAAGAACCTAGCCGAAACCTCACCGTTGGACGGGCGCTCTGCCCATGACGCGGCTGTAGACAGTTTCTAGTGCAAGGTGTACCCCAGATCGCATTTATGGGACCCGGGAAGGCTATACTAGCGATGTCGACGGATAGATTAGGGAGCTCATCGAGGCTTCGCTTCCGCTCGCCACCTAGCAAGAACCACGCGGGTTGCGCCGATTCGGCGGCAGGCTGCCTTCTCGTAACCGACCGTCGTTAGGAGACATCGAGCATGCGTAACATGTTGGCCATCGGAGTGTTGATGTCGCTGGTCTGTCCTGCCCAGGCCATTGATGAACTGACGACGAAAGACCTGCAGCAGCTGCAAGCAGCGCTAGCTCCCAAGGACGCGGCTTGGAAGTCGATTCCTTGGCATCCGACGCTACTGAGTGCGCAGCGCCAAGCCGCGCGGCAGCGCAAGCTGATCTTTATCTGGTCGATGGACGGTCACCCCCTGGGCTGCACGTGAAACAACGGAGTGGTCGACCGTGCGTTGACCTTTGCGGATCCTGAAATCGTTAAGATGCTCAAGGACGACTTTGTGCCGGTGGCCATTGATCAATGGTACCAGCGTCAACAAAAAGATGCCGAGGGCGAATTCTATCGCAAGATTGCGGGACAAGGCCCACGCAAAGACTTCGAACAAACGACACAAGGTCGCTACATCTGCACTCCCGACGGCCAGCTACTGGCCTACAACAACAATCGCGGACCGGAACGTATTCGGGCGCTGATGAAAGCCGCGTTGGCCGACTTTGATCCTGATAGCTTGGCGAATGTCCAACCGATCGACGATGGGCCACCGGATGCCGGCTATGTCCGGTTACCGCCTCCGGATGGTCTAATGCTGCGAGTGCATTGCAAGGTTCTCGAAGGACATGAGCCCACCGAAGATTGGACGGCCGTATTTCACGATGCCATTGGGCGTGACAACGCTTGGTTTACCGCCGACGAAAAGAAACAACTCGTGCGTTTGATGCGTCGCGGCGGTGGCTCCTTTCCTGAACCAATCGCTTTGCGAATTGTGCGTTATCACTTAACGGACTTCACGCGCGGTGAACCGCCGCGTTGGAGAGCGAATGAAGTCAAATCGTGGAGCCTGAGGATTGACGCCGATGGTGAGGTGACCGGCAAAGTGCACTTGGAAACCGCCGATGGCACACGCGGCTATCAAGCTAATTTGATCGGCAAGGTTGTCCTGGGCGATGATGAAGTGGTTCAATTCGACTTGCTGGCCAAAGGCGATTTCTGGGGGCGCGGACGCTTCACCTTCCACGCACCCGAAGGCCGGTTTCCGGTCGCCATTACCTTTCAGATGGCGGATGGGACCGACGAGGCGGATCACATTCTGCCTCACGGAGCTAAAGGGTATCTGCCCGGCTACTACGACTTGACCAACTAGACGCATCGCTCGCGGCCGTTGGCCGGAACGGTGTCGGTTGAAACCCGCTGGCCATCGCGGCCCAGGTCAGTTGTGTGAGTTAAAGCCCAAAGTTGATAAAAACTAGGGGAAAATACTCCGCTGGAGGGGCATTAGCTGGGTGTGACAAGTTGACTCCGACCTGTCCCGGCACCTACAGTAGGCATATTGTCGGTCTGGAAACCGGAAATGGACCAAGGTGCAATACCGCGAAGCTAGTTCTTGACGTGGTCATGACACTGCCGCGTCGAGGGTGTACTTTGCAATATCAAATTTCTTTCGATGAGAGTAACGAAATGAAACGATCTAAGCTGCTCGTACCAGCCGTTTTGGGCCTGTTTGCTGTTGGTGCTTCCGTGGCGTTGGCAAAGACTGAGATTTCACTGGAAGGCGTCAAGTGCCTGATGGTGGCCAAGAAAGACGCCAACAAGGACAAGGCCTCGAAGTGGAAGGAAGGCAAAGTCTTCTTCTGCTGCAGCGGCTGCCTTGGAAAATTTGAGAAGCTCGATGAAAAGGGCAAAGAGAAGATCTCGGCCAAGGCCAATCATCAACTGGTAGCCACCAAGCAGTATGAGCAAAAGGGCTGTCCCTTCTCCGGCGGTAAGATTGACGAATCCACGGAAATCAAAGTTGGCGGTGCAGCGTTGGCGTTCTGCTGCGGAAACTGCAAAGCCAAGGCGGAGAAGATCGACGAAGACAAGCAAGTTGCAGAACTGTTCAGTGAAAAGGCCTTCAAGAAAGCGAAGTTCGCTCCTGTGAAGCACTAGTACTTGCGCATCGACCACGCGGTTTAGCGCCGCTGCTCGATCACATACTAAAGCTGCCGTCCATGACCGCTGGACGGTGCTAGTCTGAAATAGAAAACGCAATCCAAACGGATTGCGTTTTTTTGTTGTTTTCTGCGTACGTGCTCATCCGCTGTACCTGGCCGTTTGCTTCTGGTGGCCCTTCGTTTTACGCGGCTATTTATACGTGGCCGTTCGCTCCGCGAACGCGAGCATGCCCCAGCTCTGCTCTATGCGAAGCATTTCTAAAACAACCCACGCTTTTGATTTCTCACGTTCGCGGAGCGAACGGCCACGTGAGATGATTTCTCGCGCGGCCGCGTGAATCCGCGCGTAGACGGATTTCTGTTCAATTGCTCTTGCTTCACGTACGAATGTACGTCTAAACTGCATCGGTCACGTACAGACGTACGTGAAAGCTACTCAGGAGAACAAGCTATGGTGGATCGCCCCGGCTTATCCAAAGGCGAAATGGAAATTGCCCGACTACTGTGGAAGATCGGTCCGGCCACGGTGCGGACAGTGCACAACGCTGCCAGCGAAGTTCGAGAAATCGACTTTGCGACTGTGCAAACCTATCTGCGGCGACTTGAACGCAAGGGATACGCGAGTTCAAAGCTGGACGGTCGGATTCGCGTGTATGCTGCCAAGGCGCGACCGAGAACGGTGATTCGCGAAACCGTCAACGACTTGGTGGAGCGGTTGTTCGGTGGCGAGGCGATGCCTCTGATGCGACATCTGATTGAAGATCACGGCGTGAACGCGTCCGATCTTAGCGAGTTGCGGGCCTTGATCGACAAACTGGAAGATCAGGAGGCACCGGAATGAACGCTCAAGAGTTATTCGACCTCGGTTGCAGTCAGGTTCTCCAAGTCACGTCGCTAGCGGCGATTGTCTGGCTCGTGCAACCCAAGCTGGCACGTTTTCGACCTCAGTTGTCGCACGCCTTGTGGGCGCTAGTCATTTTGAAGTGCGTTACACCGCCGTTGATCGCCTCGCCAATCAGCCCCTTCAGCCGCTGGCCAGCTCCATCCGATGCATCAGGTCAGGTTCTGCAGCCGGCGTTTAGCAGCTCCGGTGCAACCGTCTTGCTCAATACCCGGCTGTCGTCCTCTGCGGCGGAGCCTTTGCAGGTCAGCTCGTCGCCGCGCCCAGCATCGGGGGTGGAGCAGCCGACCTGGGGGGCGTCGGCTGCCAGAGTTCTTGTCCATCCGGCGAGTTGGTTGACGGTCTGGCTGACGGTTTCATTGATATTGGTATCCGTGACCATCGTGCGAATTGCCGTTTTTTACCGACGCATCCAGGAATCGCGGTTGCCATGCGATTCGGCCATCGACCAGTTGTTGTCTGAGCTGATGCACAAATTGCGGCTACCTAATTGGTTTCGTCGTCGTGTCCGCGTCCAACTGGTGGCTGGTGACTTTGGACCGGCGGTGATTGGACTGTGGCGCCCGACCGTGCTCCTACCTCGCTCGCTGGCAGTTGCCTCCAATACAACTCAGCTGAAGTCGTTGCTGGCACACGAGTTGGTGCACATTCGGCGCGGTGACCTGTGGTGGGCTTGGCTGCAGACGGTAGCGACCAGCTTGTGGTGGTTTCATCCGTTGGTGTGGCTGGCAAGTCGACGCCTGACACGCGCCTGTGAACTCAGTTGCGACGAAGAAACCGTGCGCGGGTTGCAGTGCAACCCAACAGACTATGCACGGACGCTAGTGAACGTTTTGGAACGAAAGCGGAGGTTGCATGTTGCTCCGGCGATGCCGGGGGTGCGGCCTACAGAGGTTACCTCAAGTCGATTGGAGAGAATTATGCGTTTGAGACATGGAAGTCGGGCGAGTACCAACCGAGGAGTCAACTTGCTACTCATGGTCAGCGGCACTGTGCTGCTGCCGGGAGCCGCTTGGGGCGTGGGGCAAGACCCAATTCAGGCGCAGGATGCGCAGTCGTCAAGTGCCGTGCCGAAGCAAGTCTATTCGAATCCACTTGCCGCACAGCCGACCGAGCCTTCAACTGAAAAAGTCCATCCCGTCGCGGACTACCAGATGGAGCAGTTTCCAGTTCGGCAAATCCTCGCGCGGATGATTGCCGAAGGTCTGGCCGAAGCGGAACAGGCGCCAACAAAGTTAATCGGACTGCTACCTCAACCGGAACTGAATGAGCGAAGTGCCCTGAAGCAATTGGGACTTTGCGCCGAGTGTCTTGCCGAGGATGGTCAGAGCCTGAAAGTTGGTGACACCGAGGCTGTCGTAAAGATATACGATTCGACGCTGTATATGCTTGGATCTTCAAAATACCGCGAAGCCATGCGACAGGCACTGCGGCATCTCCGAGAGTTCGGATTCCAGCAAGTAGTGTGCGAAATCAAACTGATTCGAGTTCCGTCCGAGGTTTGGCAAGCCGCGGATTTTGATTGGGGGACTGAGCAGGCGGCCGCCGCGACCCAGACGGCTGTGCACGCAGCTAACTCAGCTTCCGAGCCGCTGCCCGCGATTCGACCAGCCGCCGGGACGACGGTAGATCAGGCAACCGCGACCGCCAGCGTTCAACCGGCATCATTGATGCTAGCGCCACCAGTTTCAGGACTGCCACTACTGCAAAGAACGGAACAGACGGAGGGCGTTCTGCGCCGATTGCTGATGCTTGAGGACGCCGAGGTCCTATCTGCGCCTAGCATCGCAGTGCCGAACGGAGGAATTGCGGAGGCCAAGATCCTGAACCAACACCCAACACTGGTCGGGATGGTCCCTGCTAAGCCGAGTGAACCCGCGGACAACCCAACCAAAGCTCAAGAGGCGCGAAATACGCCGACCAGCCAACCGATCGTCAATGTTACGTCAACAGGAGTTGAGATCCGGGTGCAGCCGACATTGATTTCGGAGGGCAGGGGCGTGAAGGTCAACTGCGAAGTCAGCCTTAGTGAGCTGGCTGAAAGTGAGGTAAACGCCAATAGCGGTTCAGATGGCAACGAGCTGCCCAACCCACAGTTGCCTCAAGTGCGTACGATGAAGTTCGAGACTCAAGTGACTGTCCCGAAGGGCATGACTTTTGTCTTGAATGGTTGGAATGACCACGGTCCATCCACCGACGCCGTATTTGCCTTCGTTACTTGCTCCGTACTTGCACCTGGTGATACCCGCGATAGCGCTCCCCACCCGGTCATACAACTGCCTCATAAAGCGGTACCAGCGAGCAAAGGGTCTGCTGCACCTGGGAGCCCGTTACCGGCGATGACTCCAGCCCGTTGACGGGGTGCGTTCGAACTCTTGGTTGAGCCCGATTTCGACGCAATGAGCAACTTCCATTGTTGATGGCGCAGGCCATCTGTCGGTGCAAGTGGCACTAGGTGCAACCGATTCAACCGCTGGTCGATCCAGATCGGATCTACCAGCGGTTTCGAATTGTGGCGGACGTTTTCAACGTCGGTACGGACTGCACTAACCAGCCTGATTTTCAGCCCAGGGTGATGGTGTGTTGGAACCTGCTGCAAAATCTGGATCACCTTGATGACCGGCAAGTGCATCGTCTGTGTCGGAGTGGGGTGAGGAATGCACGCGGATGATGCAGTAGCCGCAGTTGGCGGCTAGGAGCAGCGTCAGATGCATACTGGCTACTCCCAAAACTGCCATCAGTGCGTGGATCCAGGTCGGTAGCGGTTGATAGGCCACGTTGGTATTGGCGATGGCCAAATGCATGGCGTAACTGACCGCGAGGTAGATGCCAATGGCCACCAGGCTGAGCGCAATTTGGCTCCACCAACGGCCAAAGTACATGCTCAAGGCAACACAGCATGCTATAGAGGCTTCCATCAACCCAGTGGCTAACGCCAGGTAGAGCATGAAGTACTGCGGGAAATCTTCAAGCAAGCCGCTCGGTCGTAAAGTCACGCTGGCGACGGCCATGGCGATGGCAACGGTGGCAGTCAGCACCATTAAGCTGAGAATGTGAAAGCCGCTCTCGTCGGCAGGTTGGCCAGCACGATGTAACTGAAATCCGGTCGATCGAGAAAACAAAAACATCAAGCTGCCTGCACTGACCCATTCTGTTAGCTGATAGCCGTAGCCCCAAAGCAAATCTAGCCTGTAAGCCATCAGGTCCCACTCCGGAGCTTGCGTGACTACAAACCAACAGAAACGGATGAGCGTGAGCGCTGATGGCAGCAGCAGTAGCGCGAGCGGCAACAAAAATGACATGCGCGAATGAGGTCGCAGCCACGTGAGCCAGAAGATCAACCCCATGAAGCCTACGAAACTGGTGATCGCCGTCAGTATGCCAGCGACCAAAATCCATGGTGCTCTACCGTCGCTCCACCCCACCATCAGAGCTTGCAGGCCTTGCAGTCCGTAGAACGCCGAACACCAAATAACCAGCAGGCGTACTGGGTGCTGGCAACGGCCGTTGTATTGGTCTACGGCACGTTCACTTACCGGCCGGGAAGGTGTCGGATCGGGATTTGCGACCATGAGTCCTTCACACCCCTCGAACCAAATTGGCTGCTTGCCATCAATGTATCACGGGACTGTAGCCATGGGGTGAACCGGTCGAAATGCGAATAATCCGGCCGCTAAAGTCGCGCCGTACAACCACTGCCCGGTCAGTAGCCCGACGGCAAGGCAAACGGTAAGCGACAGACCAATCCCCAGCCACCGCGCCGATCGAACAACTAGCAGCCAGAGCGCGAGCAGCTCGAGAATGATCAGGCCGTGAGTCAAGCCGTTGACCCACGCAGCCTGGCCGCGCAGAGTCTCCACCGATGGCCAATGCGATGTGCCCGCTGCGGTCAGCCACCACATCGCTTCTCCGCTCCACCAAATCTGCCCCGCAAGTTGTCCGCATACGGAAGCTGCAAACAAGATCCACCAATGCGTTTGGATCAGCCGGAGCACCAAGCCAGATTGCCAGCTAGCCTGAGGTGATGAGTCTTCCAGCGGCTTTGATGAGGTGACTGACTTGGGGCCGCGAATCCAGCTGGGACCCGGTTCAATGATCAGATAGCCGACCAATGCGATCACTGCCGGCTCAACCAGCCCGGTGAGCCAGAGGATGCGATGAGCCCAGCCCAACATCCACATCAGCAAACACAGTAGCGACCAACGGCCTCCCAAACCAAGTGCGGACACCAGTGACAGACCACAGCCAATAGCAACCCAAGCGTAGTACGCCCACGCAGCGTCGGTCCACCACAGCGGCGATGCTACCTGCCAAGGTGGGACTTCTTCAAAAGCGAGCATTTCGGACGCAACGGACGATTGGAGAATCCCTGCCGGACCGAACCAGATGTCGATTCCGGGCCAAAAGCTGGCAAACCAGATGCCAGCGACCAGACACGCGGCGACTCGTATCGGAGCCACATGTCTTTGTTCCACGGGCGCCAACCAAAAATCGCGCCATGCGGCGACCAGCTCGGCCATCACTGCGTGGTCTCCAACGCTGCGGCATCGGTTTCCACGTCCGCCTCCGAAACTCCAACGGGCAGAGCGGTCCGTGATGCCTCCAACTCAGGTACAAGTCCCTGTGCGACCTTGCCGTCGCGGACAACTCGGGCCGCAAACAGAATTTCGGGTTGCAAGTTATCTTCGATGAAAACAGTTTGTTGAGCGGCGATGAGCAAATCTTCGTCGAAGCTATTGACGTGGGGCTGGATCCAGCGGATCGCGGCCACTTGCTGCTGTTCACGCAGTTCAAACTGCCGCACGAACTGAAAGGCGATCTCAGAGAGCACTTCGCTGTCAGGCTGGTCCTCAGTGATCAGCGTCAAGATTCGGCTGATCTGAGGCCAACGGGTGGCCGCTGAAGGCGTCGCATCCCGCCAGGAGGATTGCCCTTGTTCGCGGATCTCCAAGCGCACTGGAAAATCCAGATTCGAGGCGTGAGTCCATTCCAGTGGCAGAGCGCCATACGATTGGTGCAGCGGGACCAGGTAAGCGGACAGGCCATGCATGATCTCGCCTTGCAAATAACTGGGCGTCAGGTTGGAGGCCAGCGCAGTCAGCAAAGCAGAAAAGTGAAACACCACCGCAAGTGTGATGCCTCCGACCGCCCACCTGCCCAGCTGAGGCGGATGGGACAGAGCCTGCTTGTTCGGGGAGCCGTCATCGTGGGACTTGGTGGTGTCGCCAGCTAGCGTGTTGGCAGCCAGCCCAGTTGGCGATTCGATGGCCGGACGTTTGTGTTTCTGCTTGGAGTAATTACGTTTCGCCATGTTTGTGCAAGCTCATTGGCCGATTGTGGCGTCACCCACACCAGGTCTAAACGCAGTGGATTGGCAGAATTGCCGACTGGGCGAGAGTAGGTCGCGGCCAACTTCAGCGTTCCTCTCGGAAGCAGTTTAGTTGGTTTCCTTCTGGTTGCCGAAAGAACTGGCGCGAATTCGTTGCCGATGCAAGCCAACGGCACGTGAGACAGCCAGTCGGCAAATGTTGCATAACGGTTGCGGCAAAACGTGTTGTGAACCTTACGTTATGGCGTGACGGCTGATTTGCAAACGGTCATTCTTGCAAATGTTTCCCGACAAGTGTGTTCGTCAGCGCTGTCAAGTTGCACGGACGCAAGGCATCCTCGCCAGGCCGATGGTCGTGGGCCACCATCATCGACAGCCGGCAGCAGCCAAAGAGAAGCGGTCCAAAAGCAAACGGGGGGAAGCAAGTGATCGCTTGCTTCCCCCCGATGAATTTAGTGCGTTTCGCAACACCTTATTTGGTGTGCGACACATACTGGATTTCTCCAGCCGGCAGTTGCGAAGCCACCTGTTGTACGAACTGCAAATCCGCGTTGCTCAGACGCCGCAGCGGAACTGTGGTGAACTTGCCGTTTTGCTTCAGCAGACGCACGCTGTCGCTGTAGATGACAGACAATTTGGCCGTCACCGAAAAATTGCCGGTGTTGTCATGCCAGGTTCGTACTTGGTTGACACTGAACAAGTCCGCGAAGGGATCTTCCTCAGCATCGTCTCCCTGAGCATCAGCGGGAGGATTCGTTTCGGCTTCAGGAGTTCCAAACAGGTCGTCCATTGCATCGGTGTTTTCATCGGCGTCGGTCGACGTAGGTTGGCCAAACAGGTCGCTAGCGTCTCCGGCATCAGCTGGCGGTGCGCCAAACAGGTCATCAACCGTGCCGGTATCCGCGCCATCATCAGCAGGAGGGGTGCCAAACAGATCGTCGGTTGCACTATCTCCGGCAGGTGCTGGATCGGCGGGTGCCCCGAACAAGTCATCGACACTGCCGGCGTCCGCAGCCGGGTCGGCGGGAGCTCCAAAAATGTCATCGCCTGCGGCCGGCGCTGGATCGGCTGCTGCTGGATCCGTCGCTGCCGGGTCGCTGGGCGCACCGAATAGGTCATCGCCTCCAGCGGGTGCAGGGTCGACCGGAGCTGGGTCCGTAGGTGCACCGAACAAATCATCAGCACCGGCGGGCGCGGGATCCACGGGTGCTGGATCCGCAGGGGCGCCAAACAGGTCATCGGCACCGGCGGGCGCGGGATCAGCGGGTGCTGGGTCGGAAGGAGCCCCAAACAAATCGTCACCTCCAGCCGGAGCGGGATCCACCGGCGCCGGATCAGAAGGTGCGCCGAACAAATCGTCGGCACCCGCTGGTGCAGGGTCTGCGGGAGCCGGATCTGCAGGGGCACCAAATAGGTCATCGCCCGCCGGAGCCGGATCTGCGGGCGCCGGATCGGAGGGTGCGGGGTCACCAAACAAATCGCTGGAAGGCATGTCATTCCCTGCGCCACCTGCCCCGCCGTCGTCACCAGGAAATGGGCTGGCCGCAGAGTCGGTGCCTTCCACGTCAGAAGGGCTCCCTTCAGTTTCTGAAGGAGGCGCGGGTGCCGCATCGAGAATCGATGGAGCTTCCGGTGCGGAGTCCATGGGCAACGCAGGTTCAGTTGGCATCATATCCATGGGTGCCGATTCCATCGGAACAGGCATGGCCGGCGACATCTCGATCGGCGCATTCATCACTGGAGCGGGGGCGACAGTGCCACCCAACGAATCGCACCCGCAATCATTGGCAATGACGGTTGCCGGCGCTGCGACGCAGCAGTCCGTTGGTTCACAACAGTCCGTTGGTTCAGGGGGGCAGCAGTCAACCGGCTCGACCACGCAGCAAGGATCCGGTTGGCAGCACGTTACCTCGCAATTCTGACGGGAGCGCTTCTTGAACAAACCCCGGAGTCCACGTCCTGCCCATACCGGGTTAATAGTCAACAAGGTTGATAGTGTGGCGACCGTCGTGCAACGTACCCAATACCGGAAGTGTTTGGACATGGCGAAATCCCGTCAATGCGGGCCGAAAGGACTGTGAAACTTAGGGGAATATTCAAAGTATGCTAGTCAGTTAATTCGGGATGAGCAAGCAAGCTCTAGCAGTCTTTGAGATCAGAAGCGTGAATTTTGGAATGATCTAAGGCCGCATATTCGGCGGAATCCGGCTGTAGAGCTAGCTGCGGACGGTCAATGGACCTGGGCGCCCGGACAATCCATACGCGTGTGAAAGTCTGCCACGTCCCAAGATTCGCTAAAATCTGCGTCGATGCACCTGGAAAATGGGCCCCAGTTTCGGCTATGGGTAGGATTGGAGATCTCGCCGGCAACCGCCGAACCGTGGACGGTTCGCGTGGACACTTTTCGGGCTTTTTCAGCGATCACTCGTGGACAGTCCAAGTCGCTTGACCCAAGTCGTTTGACCGGGCGGCCCGAAGAACCATCCCGCTCATGAGATTTCCGACGTCTCGCCTGCGAGCAACATCACTCCGGAAAGCCACGTAGCTGGCCATGAAAACTCGTTGGTACAAGTCGCTGTTCGAATTTGGCCGCAAGTCCATTCGGCGACTGGTGGGCGGCTGGACGCTGGAGCGCAAGAGCTTGCTATTCTTCGGCGTGGCTCTCGTGATTCCAATTGGCTTGGCTTTTTGGTTTGTGTTGCAGGTCGTCGCTGACCGGGTGGTGAAGCAAACCACGCGCCAGGCAGCGCGCGACTACGCGCGGGCCGAAATCGCTTGGCGGCACGTCACCAGCCTCAACCAACAAGCGGTGTTTCCGGGACCAGGATCCGCCACTTTGTTCAATGCCGAGTCGTATGCGGCTCTGCGAGTTCATCTGGTGGATAACCCAGAGTATCAGACCGAGTTTCTGATGTTGGATGATCGTGTCGAGCATGTCGACTTGGAGAACGCGGTTCGCCCGGCCAACGAGCGCGAAGCCGAATTGCTACGCCAATTGGAAACAAGCTTTCGATCACAACTGGCAGCGCTCGAAGAGACGACTCAGTTAGCCCGGGAACAGTTGCTAAGTGCTTTGGAAGCTGATGAGACGGGCGGCATCGAAGCCACGCCTCCGTCGTCTGTGCCCTCCATGGGCTCGAACAACCAACGTCCGTCGGACAGAGATTTGGAGCGGTTGGTGGAAGCGGACGAAAGTGTCCGGAACGCGCAGCGCGCGTTGGAGAATTTGTTTTTGGAGGTCGACCCTTTCTTTCCTCCAGCTACTGACGTTCCGACGTCGGCCGACGGGACCGTGGTTGGCGCGTCTGCGTCGGCGGGCAATGCGCAGGAGCCCGTCGAAGCCACTCCACCAGGCGGCTGGTACGTGTACTACCATGCCATCCATTTCCCCTCCAGCTGTCTACAGTGTCATCAACGTTTCAAGGAATCCGCGGCGGCTGGCGTGCCGTTTCGCGCTGTTAAGGTAATGATTCCTCAAGGCCAAACACCGGTTGCTTCGACAACGACATTGGCAGTCATGATCGCCATCGCCATGGTGACCATCGCGGCCACGCTGCTGGTGGTGCATTGGGTGTTGAGGCGATTGGTGCTCAATCCACTGAACCACCTACACAGCGTCAGTGACGAAATCAGCCGTGGCAACACCAACTTGCGGGCCAACATTGATACTGGCGACGAGTTCAATGAGTTGGCGGATGCATTCAACCGTATGTTGCGGCATATGCGGGAGGGGCAAGAGGAGCTGAGAACGGTCAACAGCGAACTAGATTTACGAGTCGATCAGTTGGCCCAAGCCAATTTGAGTCTGTACGAGGCAAATCGGCTCAAAAGTGACTTTCTGGCCAACATGAGTCATGAATTGAGGACACCGCTGAACAGCATTATCGGTTTCAGCGATGTGCTGCGCGACATCTCAGCACTGGACGACAAGCAACGCAAGTACGCCACCAACATTCAACGTAGTGGCCAATTGCTGTTGGAAATGATCAACGACATCCTCGACTTGGCGAAAGTCGAAGCGGGCAAGATGGAAGTGACGCCAACGTCCTTTGAGTTGCCTAACTTGCTGCATGCCCAATGTGACATGCTTGGTTCGCTAGTGGATGAAAAGAACGTCGACTTGCAAGTTGAAGTTGGCGAAGACTTGCAGCCGGTGTTTCAAGACCGACCCAAGATCCAACAGATCTTGACGAACTTGCTGTCCAACGCGATCAAATTCACTCCCGACGGCGGAATGATTACGGCCCGCGCTGAAATGCTGTCGGGCGATCTGTTTCAATTGACGGTGGCGGACACAGGTGTGGGTATTCCCGAATCGGACTTCGAGGTGATTTTCGAGAAGTTTCGACAGAGTAATGCGGTGCTGCAAAACGACGGCTTGACACGCCAATACGCGGGCACGGGATTGGGTTTGTCGATCGCAAAAGAACTTTGCAAGTTGTTGGGTGGAGAAATACGCTTGTCCAGTCAGTTGGGAACGGGCAGCACCTTTCGAGTCGTGTTGCCGGTCCATTGGCACGCGGCTGCGCTCGAACCCTTGGAACCCTAGCGGTTAGAATCCTGCGACTCGCGTTTTTACTCCCATTGCTCGGTAGCTAAACGACCGATCGGCAAAGTGATCGAAAGACCAAAGAAGACGACCGCCGACTCCACCGTGCTGGGACTGGACATTGGTGGTGCCAATTTGAAAGCTGCCGATACGCAAGGTTGGTGCGCCGCGCAGCCGTTTGCCATGTGGTTAGATTGGCGAGTGCTCGCGCAGCATTTGCAGCGGCTAGTGAATTCCTGGACCCACCGAGGTCAGGCGACGCACGTGGCGCTTACCATGACCGGAGAGCTGGCGGACTGTTTTGCCGATCGCCAGGCGGGCGTGCGTCACATTCTGTCCAGGGTTGGGCAAGCGTTTCCTGGTCTCGATATTCACGTGTACGGAGTTGAGGGTGAGTGGTTGTCTCCGGGGGATTCCAGCCACCGGCCTTGGCAGGTGGCGGCCAGCAATTGGCACGCGTTGGCAACTTGGTTAGCTCAGACACCTCCGACGCCTGGCCCAGTGGACTTGGTCGTTGATATCGGTTCGACGACTGTTGACGTGATTCCGGTTCGAGATGGGGCATTGGTCACCACGGCACGCACTGATCGCGATCGCTTGATTGCCCAGCAGTTGGTTTACACTGGCACCGAGAGGACTTCGATTGCAGCGACCGTCAGCCATTTCCGCGTGGACGATGAAATATGTCCAGTCATGGCCGAACACTTCGCGGACACCGGTGATGCATATCTGCTGCTGGGGCTGGCGGCGGAACAACCTGATGACGTTGACACGGCCGACCATCGACCGCGAACGACGGCTATGGCACACGCTCGGATGGCACGCATGATCGGTGAAGACGCTACCACGCTCGACCTAAAGCAATGCGTTCAGATGGCGCGCCAAGTTCTCGACGCACAGGCGCGGCGAGTGTGGGAAGCCATCCGCCAAAACTCAGCTCATGTGGAGCATTGGTCAGAAAGCAAGTCGAGCCGGGAAGGTGCTGCTGTTTGTCCGCGGTTACTCTTTAGCGGGCACGGACGCGGCTTGGCTCAACATGTATTGGAGCTGGCTCGCCAAACCTTAGCAGTCGACGGACAGCCCACCGCTTTCTACCTGGAGGATTACCTCAGTGAGGCAGCCTCGCGATGCGCGCCCGCCGTGGCCGTCGCGAATCTGTTAGTAGGGCAAATCTCCGATAAAGAGAATTGTAATGGCTCCGGGGCGACGTCAGAGGGAACGCTACGTCGATGAAACTGAGAGTCATCAAGGTTGGCGGTAGCTTGTGTTCGTGGCAGGGGCTCGGTGACGGCATCCGAGGCTGGTTGGCTGCCCACTCGGTGCCGCCGGCTACCAATTTGTTGGTGGTGGGAGGTGGAACTCTGGTGGACGTGGTCCGTGATTGGGACGAAACGCATCGCTTGTCGGAGGCGTTTTCGCACTGGACCAGTATCAGGTTGCTTCGAACCACAACGCAACTCGTTCACGAACTTTGCCCCGAGTTGACGTTATTGGAGACGCCAGAGCAGCTGCAACAGTTTGTTGAGCAAACGCGGAACAGTTCGCCTACCAGTAGCCGCGCAGCCTTGGTTCAAGCCGCGGCGTACTATGGCATGCCGGGGCAACCCACGCTGCCCGAATCCTGGGATGTCACCTCAGATTCTCTGGCGGCCTTATTGGCCGGTCAGTTGGACGCGGAAGAATTGGTGCTGCTGAAGTCCTGTGCGGCGGCCGGTGATTCCGATAGTCTAGAGGCTTGGAGTCAGGCTGGTGGTGTGGATCCGCAGTTTTCTAGCTTGGTGCATCCGGGCTGCCGGGTACGTTGGGTTAACTTGAGAGCATTTGACAGCGAGCAAATCATCAATGACGGACGAAGATAGAGTTTTCCAAGGATGCATGCCCGCCCTGATGACTCCGTGCGATCAAGACCATCAGCCGGATTTTGACCAGCTGGTCGAAACCGGTTTGCTTTTGATCGAACAGGGCATGCGAGCGGTCATTTACTGCGGATCGATGGGTGACTGGCCCCTGCTGACCGACACTCAGCGTCAAGAAGGAGTGCGGCGACTGGTCGACGCGCGGGTGCCCGTTGTGGTGGGGACAGGCGCGGTTAGTCCGCAGGCCGCCGTAGCGCACGCAGCGCATGCCCAAGAGGTGGGGGCAGCCGGATTAATGGTGATTCCGCGAGTACTCTCGCGAGGTACGTCTGCGGCTGCCCAACATGCGCATTTCGCGAATATTCTGACTGCTGCCAAGCACTTGCCGGCCGTGATCTACAACAGTCCCTACTACGGCTTCGAAACTCGCGCGGAGCTATTTTTTCAGTTGCGGCAACAACATTCAAACCTAGTGGGATTCAAGGAGTTCGGTGGAGCGGAATCATTGACTTACGCGGCCGAGCATATCACCAGCGGCAGCACTGATTTGTCGTTGATGGTCGGAGTCGACACGCAGGTATTCCACGGGTTTGTGCGCTGCGGCGCGGTCGGCGCGATAACCGGCGTGGGTAACGCACTGCCCCGGCCCATTTTGCGCCTGGTTGAACTGTGCCAGCTGGCGGCCGCAGGTGATTCCCAAGCGCGGCAGCTGGCGTTGGAGTTGGACGCTGCCCTGGCGGTGCTATCCAAGTTCGACGAGGGGCCGGATCTGGTTTTGTACTACAAGACGCTGATGGTCCTGGAAGGCCATTTGGCCTATGAACGCCAATTGAACCCGTCCGATAAACTGTCCGATAGCCAGCGGGAATTCATCCACCAGCAGTGGACGCAATTCAACCAATGGTGGTCCAGTTGGCCGGCGGCGCAGGTGACGCCATCGTGACGTTTGAAACAGCTCAGCCGTCTCGGCTGCGGGTCATCGATACGCACACCGGAGGCGAGCCTACGCGAGTCGTCGTAGATGCCGAGCTCGATCTAGGTGGCGGTTCGCTCGAAGAGCGTCAGCAACGGTTTGAGCGGCACTTCGATCATCTTCGCCGCGCGATTGTTTGTGAGCCAAGAGGCGGTGACGTTTGGGTTGGGGCCTGGCTCACTCCCGCCGCAGATGCCAGCAGCGCTGCCGGCGTGATCTTCTTCAACAATGTCGGGTACTTGGGCATGTGCGGTCACGGCACGATGGGCGTTGCCGCGGCGCTGCGATACTTAGGTCGAGCAGCCGAAGGGGAATATCATTTAGATACGCCGGTAGGTGCCGTAGCGGTGTCGTTGCAATCCGAAAGCCGGGTATTGGTTCACAATGTCCGCAGCTTCCGATTTCGAAAGAATGTTGCCGTGGCTTTGCCGGATGGACGAAAATATCATGGAGAGATTGCTTGGGGCGGTAATTGGTTTTTTATCTGCCACGACCATGGTCTTCCCGTAACCGCGGCAGCGATTCCTCAATTGCACCGTCTGGCAAGCGAATTGCGCCAGCAGCTAAAGATCCAAGGGATGGTGGGCCGGGGCGGCGCGGAGATTGATCATATTGAATTGATCGGACCGCCCAGCGACTCGGCCATCGCGGACAGCAGGAACTTTGTGCTGTGTCCTGGCGGCGCCTATGATCGCTCGCCCTGTGGTACCGGTACCAGCGCCAAATTGGCTTGCCTGGCCGCCGATGGTCTCTTGGCGGAAGGTCAAGTTTGGCGGCAGGAGAGCATTATTGGCAGCGTGTTTGAGGCGAGTTTTCGACGAGCAGCTGACGATGAAATCTTGCCGCAGTTGACGGGGACAGCCTTCGTGAATGCGGACGCCACGTTAATCTTGGATCCGGCAGATCCGTTCTGCATGGGCATCTCGCACGAGGCCGAGCGGTGAGTGGTCATGTGGTCGTCGTCGGTGGTGGCGTGATTGGCGTTGTCAGCGGATGGTATCTGTCGCAAGCCGGTTGGCAAG
>JANQOL010000220.1 GCA_028289675.1 Pirellulaceae bacterium | reverse complement strand
CGGCCGCGCCTGCTGGTGGCACGCGTCCGCGGGTGAGGCCTGTGGCGAGCTAGCGGGCCCGTGTAAGGTCGCGCTGCGGGCCGCTTTGCGAGAATTCTTCGGGCGGATAAGATCAGGGGTTGATCCACGTGCCATGGTCTCGCGGCACCCCCTGACTCTCTGAACCTGCAACTTAAAACAGGCCTGTATGACCAAGCACATATTCGTAACCGGCGGAGTTGTCAGCTCGATTGGCAAGGGCCTTACCAGTGCTTCAATTGGCATGCTGTTGGAGGCCCGTGGGCTGAGAGTCCGCATGCAGAAACTGGACCCCTATATCAATGTGGATCCAGGCACGATGAGCCCCTATCAGCACGGCGAGGTTTATGTGCTGGATGATGGCAGCGAAACCGACTTGGACCTGGGGCACTACGAACGATTTACGAACGGTCCGCTGACCCGCGATTCCAACTACACCACTGGCCAGATCTACCTATCAGTTATCGAAAAAGAGCGCAAGGGCGCCTTTCTGGGCAAGACGGTTCAGGTGATTCCACACATCACCGACGAAATCAAGAGCGTCATTCGCAAAGTCGGTGAGCAGGACGTGGATGTCGTCATTACGGAGATCGGCGGGACGGTCGGCGACATAGAAAGCCTGCCCTTCCTCGAGGCGATTCGTCAGTATCCGTTGATCGCCGGCAGAGAAAACTGCCTGTATATCCACCTCACACTGGTGCCCTATCTGAAAGCCGCCGGTGAACTGAAAACAAAACCCACCCAGCACTCAGTGGGACAGTTGCGTCAGATTGGTATCCAGCCAGACATCCTTATCTGCCGCTGCGAGCAACCGATCTCGCGCGATGAACGCGACAAGATTGCGTTATTCTGCAACTTGGCTCCACAGGCGGTGATTGAAGAACGAGACAAGGACTTTTCGATCTATGAAGTACCGCTTAGCTTGGTCTCCAACGGCTTAGACGAACAAATCTGCGAGCGGCTGAAGCTGTCCACACAAGCCCCGGATCTGGAACCCTATAACGATATTTTACACCGCCTACGCAATCCACAGCATGAGATCAGCATCGCGGTGGTCGGCAAATACGCCGAACACAAAGACGCTTACAAATCCATCTACGAAGCGCTGGATCATGCAGGCATTCATCATCATGCCCAGATTCGTATCGGACGGATTCTGAGTTCGGATATTGAGAACGAGGGCCCCGAATGCTTGCTGGGTGGTTACGACGGTATTCTCGTTCCCGGTGGCTTCGGTGAACGCGGTATCGAAGGGAAAGTCCAAGCGGTCCGCTACGCACGGGAAAAGAACATTCCGTTCTTTGGCATCTGCCTAGGCATGCAGTGCGCAGTGATCGAGTACGGTCGGAACGTGATTGGTTTGAAGAATGCCCATTCCACCGAATTCGAGAAGAACACGGATCGTCCGGTCATTTGCCTGTTGGATGAACAACACGAGATAACCCACAAAGGTGGTACCATGCGGTTGGGAAGCCAACCCGCCAAACTGATTCCCGAGTCGCTGGCAGGCCAAGCCTATCAACGCGAAGAGGTGCACGAACGTCATCGACATCGCTACGAATTCAATAATCGCTATCGCCAGCAGTTCACCGCCAACGGCATGTTGTTTTCAGGCACGAGCCCCGACAAAGCATTGGTTGAAATCGTAGAAATCCCCGAACATCCTTGGTTCCTGGCGGTTCAGTTTCACCCCGAATTCAAATCTAAGCCGACTCAGTCCCACCCGCTGTTCGCCGGGTTTGTGGGTGCCGCCATCCAGCGACGCAAGCAACGCCCCAAGAAGATGGTCGACAACAAGCAACCAGCGTAACCGGTTGTGCACTAATGCCAGCAACGGCGCCAGCTCTACGACTAAACCACCAACGCAATTCG
>JANQOL010000201.1 GCA_028289675.1 Pirellulaceae bacterium | reverse complement strand
TGAAACGCATCTTGAAGCGAGTCGCCGGCACCATCTTGGCCATCTATCTGGGAGTTCTCGTTTTGTTGACTTTTTTGGAGTCCACGTTGATGTATCCGGCGCCCGATCCTCGCGCCGGCGACTGGGCGCCAGCCTGGCTGGACTATGAAGAGGTAACTATCCAGACAGAGGGTGGAAATTCCATCTGCGGTTGGTACTGCGAGCATCCCAACCCCAAAGCCGTGGTGCTTCTGTGCCATGGCAATGGGGAGCATGTCGCCAGCATGGCCGAAGAACTCGACTGGTTGCGGGACCGATACGAAATTAGTGTCTTCGCATTCGACTATCGAGGCTATGGAAAAAGTACTGGCAAACCGTTCGAGACGGGGATCTTGAGCGATGGCGAAGAGGCGCACAAGTGGTTGGCGGATCGGGCCGGTGTGTCAACGAATGAAGTTGTGTTGTGGGGACGTTCGCTGGGTGGCGCCGTTGTCGTCCATCTGGCTAGTAGCCAAGGCGCCCGCGGATTGATTTTGGATCGGACGTTCAACTCCATGGTCGACGTTGCCGCGTACCACTTTCCATGGTTGCCCGTGCGATGGTTGCTACGCAATCGCTATCCGTCAGACCAACGCATCCAACAGTACACCGGTCCCATTCTCCAAGTTCATGGGCAGCCGGATCGAGTCGTCCCACTGCGATTCGGTAGACAGCTGTTTGAATCGTCGCCCTCACCAAACAAGGTCTTTCTTGAATCCGACGACTTGACCCACAATGCACCTTGGCCAGAAGCGTTCCAGCGAAGACTGGACCTTTGGTTGGATCAGCTATCGCTAAGGACCTCCGAAGACAGCGGGGATTTTGGAAACGAGCTGCCGCCGGCCGGCGATCAGCCGGTCGGCAGCCGGCGTTTGCAAGACGACACTCCCGCCCCAACGAACGACGCGCAATGAAACTGCTTTGCCAGTCGCACGGGACTGCAAGTCGCGGGACCATGGCCAGCGCGGTCAATGATCGTGGATGCTCAGCCTCGTCAAAGACAAAAGCGATCAAAATGAAAGATGCTCAGGAAAGGTACGTCATGCATATCAGTTACGTTTTGCGAACTCGGTTGCTGTGGCTCGGGGTGGCTTTTCTACTGGCGCTGGGAGCGGTACCTGCAAAGAAGTTGCGAGCCGAGAGCCGCGTCGTCGATTTCTATGGTTATGCGGATTGCGTCTTGCTCGAGAACGAGACCACGCAAGTTGTCCTGTGCCCGGCTGCGGGTGGGCGAGTTCTGAAGTACGCGCTGCGCGACAAGAACGTGCTTTTTTTAGCTCCTGGCAACGAAGGCTGGACGTGGGACGGCCACTCAAAGCCACCTCGGTTGGATGCGGGCCGTTTCGATATCGGACCGGAGCAGGTGGTTCCCAAGCGGCCGCAACTTTGGCAAGGCAAGTGGACGGCAGAAATCACCGGAACGCATTCGGCGAGACTCACCAGTCCTAAAGATCCGGGGCCAGACGTGTCGCTGATCCGAGATTTTCGCTTGGCGCCTGATTCATCGCGATTGGAATGCACGCAGACGATCGTCAGCGCCGCTGAGGGCCCTGTTGAGTACTGCCACTGGAGCCGTACGTTTGCCGTTGGCCACGGGACTTGCGTCGTGCCTTTATCGCAGCCGGGCCGTTTTCCCAATGGTTATGTACGCTACGATCCGCCAGGCAAGATGCTCAACATGCGGCCGGAAGATCCTCACATTCGCCGCGTGGGGAACTTTCTCTTGATCGACGATCACCCGCAGTATCCAAAGCTCGGATTCGATTCGCACGCAGGCTGGTTGGCCTACGCGGCCCCAAACGATCTGCTGTTCGTCAAGACATT
>JANQOL010000158.1 GCA_028289675.1 Pirellulaceae bacterium | reverse complement strand
GACCACAATCTGATCAACAAAAGTGGCAACTCCGGTGGGGTAGGCGACTGTCGAAACACCTTCGATACCTACCACGTCACCTTCGGTGTAGCCCGTCGTTCGACCGACTTTGTAGACTCGCGACGATTGCCGCAGCCGGCCCGTGGTGCTATCTCGCGAGAACGGAGCAGCAACGCCTTGCAAGGCGCCGCCGTAGGTCAGTCGATCCAAGTCAATCAAATCTCGGTCCGAGGCCAGCAGCTGCGCGATGGCGCCGTCCACGCGATTGTTCGGAGTGCCGGCGGCGGTTGGAAACAGCAATTGGACTTGGCCCACCAACTGGGCAATCTCCAACTCATCCAACAGCGAGGGCAGGTCGGGCATCAGCGACAATTCGGTGTCCGTTAGATCCAACGTCCCGGGTTGCACGACGCTTTCGTTGACGGCCGCCAAATTCGATTTGCCAATTACATGGTTGTTGGAGACGACGTACAGGTTGCCTGCGTCATCTTCCATATAGAACCCGGCCGTGCCAACACTGAGACCTCGCGGGTACTGACCCGTCGGATTGGTAATGCCGATACCGCATCGCAGCGATTGAAACCGCTTTTGCGCGTTCAAACTCGGCGGTGAACCGCCAAATCGCCCGCGCTGAGCCACTGAGCTGGATAGTCCCGGCAGAGTCTCGATCGGACCCGTGGTTTCTACGATATCCACATCGCGTTTGCCTGGTTTTTTCCCGGCGATTGCGGAGAATGCCGATGCGAACGAGGGAATCCCGCGCGACTTCAGCTCTTGTTCGGTGAGTTTCTGGTCCACAAACGCCGTGACAGAAAAATCGTCGGCATCGGATAGCGGTCCCTCCTCTTTGTTGGCCACGCACACAAATCGCACGTTGGATTTGGGAGCCACCAGCAACGGTTGACCAAACTTGCGAATTACTGAAATGGCTTGTTTCAGGTCCATGAACAATCCCCCTGCTAGTCCGAGTCGCTCGGAATTTAGCCTGAGCCATCAACGAAATGGTTGCTCACCATCGTCGAAAACAGGCACCACGAATCGTAAAATCGCCCAACTAGTCCCACGGTCGATGTCAGAACTCAGGCCGTGGGCGGCCGCAAATCGTCTTCACTTAGTCGGCGGCGCATCGTAGATTTGGTGTTGCGGCAGCCTCTAGTGATTGAAACGTCTATGAACTCGACAACTGGACCTCGCAACCGCCAAATGCACCGGTAGCCGGTCTGGCACGGCAGATCGGGATTGGCGGTCGACCGAAGAATCAGGTCTTATCAAAAAAACCGATTGCGTCAGGGGATCAGAAATGGCAAATCCACACAGCGAGAAAGCTACTTACCAGCAGCTAAAGGACCTGCTCACTGGCCGTCTCGACCACTTGAAATCGAAGCTGAACGTTAGCAATGCCAACCTCATGGTTCCAACCGATGGAAAGGGCTTGCGGATTCTGGCATCGGTTCCAGCTGGCGAAGGGAAGCCTGGTCACTCCACCATCGAATGCGAACTGTCGACGGGCAAAACGGTCTCGGTGGACGTCGAGGTCCACCAGGATTACGAAGAGGTTCGCCCACTGAACTAGACGAAGCGGTTGGTCAGCTTGCCCAGACCTTCGATTTCGACCGTGCACACGTCTCCGGATTGCAGGAAACGTGGTGGCTGGCGAGCAGCTCCCACGCCAGGCGGAGTACCGGTAAAGATCATGTCACCGGGCTGAAGGACACAGCACTGGGAGAGATACGCGATCAGCTCAGTTGGCTTGAAGATCAGCTGCGCGGTGGTGGAATCTTGCAACGTCTCGCCGTTTAGCGTCAAGGTGATTCTTAAACGATTGACGTCCTCGACATGCTGCCGGGGCACCAACACAGGGCCGGTTGGAGCGAAATTGGGAAAGCTCTTGCCCAACAACCACTGGCCACCAGGACGCCCTTTCTGCCAATCTCGCGCAGAAACGTCGTGTCCGCACATGTAACCCAAGACATATTGTTCGGCATCCTGCTCGGATACGTTTCGGGCTTCCCGGCCGATCACCAACACCAATTCGGCTTCAAAGTCCACTTGTTGGCTGACGCTGGGCAATGGAACCTCGTCGTCCGGTCCGCACAGGGCTCCCGCCAATTTGTTGAATACGACTGGCTCCGTCGGAATCTCCGCACCGGTTTCCAAGGCGTGATCGCGGTAGTTGAGTCCGATACAAATGACTTTGCCGCGCTCCGGCAATGGGCTGAGTAACCGTGGCTCGGCCCGTAGCGGTGCATCGGGCACTAAGTGCGGCAACTGTTCGAACATGGCCGACCAGTCTTGGACCAAGTCCCACATCGTGGGGCAAGTTCCCAGCAACGAACCTACATCGCGGACACCATCGCCGGTGAGCACACCCCAGGACTCCTCATCGGACCGGTCGTTCTCGTCTCCGACCGCAAAACGAACTAATTGCATGACTACGCATCGTAAGAGGTTTCGCGAATACTATTTGCCCCAAACATAGCACAGGCGCGGTTGCGTGAAGAGGTCCCCCGTTGCCATCTAGGCGGCACAGCCACACAACTGCTACGGCAGCGCCATATAAGAATGCGTGGCCAACTGCGCACAAGCGCTTTTGGGCCAACAGGGAGGTGTTTTCAACGATTTAAGTCATCAAATCGGGCGCGCCGCCAGCTCCACGTGAACGCCACTCACACTAGAATAGCAGCATGAGGTGTTTGACCCGCTTACGATCGAACTGGTGCCGGAACCGGACTAAACCGCGTCACTTGTTGCCGAAGACCACGGCGCGGCAGTTTTGTGTGATTTGGTGGCTAGTGCTGGGGTTTCTAACGATATCGCCGGCCACAAAGTCCCTGGCCGAGGATACGACCAGCATTGACTTTACTCGCGACATCCGGCCGATTCTGTCCGAACACTGTTTCCATTGCCATGGTCCCGACCAGGCCACGCGCGAAGCCGATCTGCGGTTGGACCAGCCAGACGCGTTAAGTGACATCTTGCCAGATCTGCGCGAGCGGATCCTCAGTGCGGATCCCGAGCTGCGCATGCCGCCTCCGGAAGCTCGCAAACCGTTGAGCGAGCAGCAGCAGCATCTGATTCAGCGCTGGCTCGATCAGGGCGCCGAAGTGCGGGGACATTGGGCCTTCCGCCCAGCACAACGCCCCCCGCTGCCACCGGAGATGCGGGATCCTTGGTGCGCGAATCCGATCGACGCATTTGTGTTGGCGGAGCTGCGGCGTCGGCACCTAATTCCGGCCGATTCTGCGCCGCCGACCACGCTGGTGCGGCGTCTGAGTTTAGATCTGGTGGGGCTACCTCCCGAGCCGGAGGCGATCGCACAGTTTTGCGAGACTGCCGAACAAGACGGTTTAGCCCGAGCTAGCGAGCAGTGGATGGAGCGATGTTTCCAGTCACCTGAGTATGCCGAGCACATGACGCTGCCTTGGCTGGAAGCGGCCCGCTACGCCGATACGGATGGATACCAAAACGATCGTTACCGCTACCAACACGCTTGGCGCGATTGGGTGCTGAAGGCGTTTAACGAAAAAATGCCCTATGACCAGTTCTTGATCGAGCAGCTGGCCGGTGACCTGTTGCCCGAAGCCACATTGTGGCAACAAGTGGCCACAGGATTTGGGCGCAATCATCGCATCAACTCCGAAGATGGTTCAATACCCGAAGAGTGGCGCACGGAGAATGTCGTCGATCGCGTAGACACCTTCGGAACCGTCTTCCTGGGCATGACCGTGGGCTGTGCCCGCTGCCATGATCACAAATACGATCCGATTTCGCAGACCGAATACTATCAACTGTTTGCATACTTCAACAGCATCGCCGAAACGGGTGTGGGACCGAACAATGGCAATAGCCCGCCCTTCGTCACGTTGCCCGAATCGTGGCCCCTGCTGTCGGATGATGAGGATCGAGCGCTCATCCCGGACCCCGTCCGCTTGCGGGCCGCCCGCAAGGATTCCGGCAACGGATTGCGGCGTCCGCAAGCTGGTGAGCCGGGCACGGTGATGGTGATGCACGAATTGTCCGAGCCACGCCCGACTTATCTTTTGGTCCGCGGTCAGTACAACCAACCGGACACCTCGCAACAGCTGCAGCCAAACGTGCCGGTCGCCTGGAACGCTGGCCAGACGGACCGGCCCGCGCCGCGCACTCGATTGGATTTGGCACGGTGGTGCGTCGACTCGAAAAACCCGCTGACGGCGCGCGTCGCCGTCAATCGAATCTGGCAGCAGATTATGGGTGTCGGTTTGGTGGTGCAAAGTGAGAATTTTGGTTCGCAAGGAGATTTGCCAACTCACCCGCGGCTATTGGATTGGCTGGCCGTTGAATTGATCGACAGCGGCTGGAATATCCAACGGATCCAACGTTTGATTTTGAGTAGTGCAACCTACCAGCAGTCATCGCGGCAATCCCCCGAGGCACTGGAAAACGACCCGTCGAACCAGTGGCTAGCACGAGCGCCGCGGCGAAGGCTGTCAGCGTTCGCCTTGCGTGACCAAGCGCTGGCGTTGAGCGGGTTGATGGTTCATCGTACGGGCGGTCCCTCTGCCAAGCCATACATGCCAGAGAAGATCTGGTCGGCCATTTCCAACAATAAATACCAGACCGATCAAGGCGGCAACCTGTTTCGCCGCAGCTTGTACACCTATTGGCGGCGCACCATTCCGCCGCCTTCCATGGTCAACTTCAACGCCGCGGCCCGCGAAGTGTGTACGGTTCGGACCGAATTGACCAATACGCCACTGCAAGCGCTGACCTTGCTGAACAACAAGACCTTTGTGGAAGCGTCGCGTTGTTTGGCCGGTCGCATCCTGAGCAGTGGAGCCTCGGAGCTGGACGAGCAAATCAGCTTTGGATTCCAGTTGATTACCGCCCGCAAACCAGAGCCTGCGGAATTGCAGACATTGCATTCTGCCTACGATCGCTTTTACGCGGAATTTGAAACGTCCCCAGATAGCGCGCAGCAATTGCTAGACGTCGGCCAGGCACCGCGTGACAAGAAACTGGAGCCAACTGGCCATGCTGCCATGACGCTGGCAACTGGCATGATGCTGAACTTGGACGAGGCCATTACCAAGGAATAGAGACATGCGTGATCACCATGGTAGAGCCGAATCGCCGCGTGCGGGCATTCCTCGCCGATCCTTGCTGCTGGGATCTTTGGCGCTAGCCAGCTTGGCAGATCGCTCGTCGGGCGGTGCCCGGCCAGTGGTGACGGAACGCGAAGGAGGGCTGCGACATCTACCCCACTATGCGGCCAAAGCGAAACGAGTGATCTACCTGTTTCAATCGGGTGGCCCGGCCCAGATGGATTTGTTTGACTACAAGCCTGGACTGCGCGACCGCCTGGGTGAAGACGTACCCAAATCGGTCTATCCGGACGAACGCAAGACCACGATGTCTTCGGCACAAGCTTCGTTTCCGGTCGCGCCCAGTCATTTTCGATTTCACCAACATGGACAGGCCGGAACGTGGGTCAGTGAGGTCTTACCACACACGGCCAAGCTGGTAGACGACCTGTGCGTCATCCGTTCGATGCATACCGATGCGATCAATCACGACCCGGCCATCACCTTCCTGCAAACGGGTTCGTCCATGCCCGGTCGACCCAGCATTGGGGCTTGGCTGGGCTACGGGTTGGGCAGTTACAACGGCAACTTGCCCGCTTTCGTGGCCATGAGTTCCAAAGGCAGCGCCAAGACCGGGCAGCCGTTGTACGACCGACTGTGGGGCAGCGGCTTTCTCCCGTCCCAGCACCAAGGTGTCAAGTTTCGTAACGTTGGCGAGCCGGTGCTGGACATTTCCAACCCTGCTGGAGTATCACGCAGCCTGCGCCGCACGATGTTGGATCACTTGTCGCAGCTGAACGCGCACAAGCACGATCAAGCTGGCGATCCCGAGATCCTGTCTCGCATCGCCCAGTATGAACTGGCATTTCGCATGCAAATGTCGGTACCGGAACTGTTGGATGTATCGGACGAACCTGCGCATGTGTTGGACATGTATGGCCCGGACGTCCAGCAGCAGGGCAAGTACGCATACAACTGTCTCATCGCCCGACGTTTGGCCGAGCGCGGTGTGCGTTTTATCCAGCTGTTCCATCAAGGATGGGATTCCCACAACAATTTGCCGACTCAGGTGCGCAGGCAATGTCAGGATACCGATCAGGCGACGGCGGCGTTGCTGGCGGATTTGAAGCAACGCGGCATGCTGGAAGACACGCTTGTCGTCTGGGGCGGTGAATTTGGCCGCACAATCTACTCTCAAGGAAAATTGAAAGCAGATTCGTATGGTCGCGACCACCATCCCAGCTGTTTCACCATGTGGATGGCCGGCGGGGGAATTCGCGGCGGTGTGAACTACGGTAGCACCGACGATTACAGCGTCAATGTGGCGGAGAATCCCGTCAGCGTCCATGATTTGCACGCGACGATCCTGCACTTGCTGGGCATCGACCACGAGCGGTTCACTTTCAAGTTCCAAGGTCGCGATTTCCGCTTGACCGACGTTCACGGGTCCGTTGTACGGGACTTGTGCGTGTAGGATCGTCCGGGTTCTATCGATCAGCGGCGTTATAGGGTGCAGTTTCTAGGGGCTGTTATCGCCACAACAACCGTCCGCAATGTCAGTGTTCTGGCGGCTAATTCGGCTACAGTTTCACGGTACAAGTTTCACTGTGACGCACGCCGATGCTGGACGTGTAACGACCCGTCTGGACGTCTTCGAATGCTCCAAATCGAAGGCTGAGGATCGCTGTGCCTCAGACCAACGCGTCCCGAATTTGCTGCGCGATGAATTCGATCGTCGCGTTTGGCGTAGCAGGTGGTTACGGCTGAATCCCAATCATCCGTCCGTGGAATGAACTATGAGTCAAAAAGATACGTTTCGTATAGTCACCCGAGCCAGTGATGGCACACTTCGAATTCGCGACTTTCCGTCGTCGGCGCCGATCCTCAAGATGCACACTCAGATCGGTGTGGACGATAGTAGCGCGGACCTGGCTCTGCGCGGGATGCCGGTGTTCCGAGGACTCATTGGTCCTATTCCTGAGGGCAAGAACATCGTACGCTATGAGTCGCCCGAGGTGTTCGAAGCGGTGACCAAGGACTGGACCAACGCCAAGGTTAAACGACGTCGCCGCCGGCGATCAGCCGCGGAACCGGTGGAAGCACCCGAGAGCGTCTAGGGCGTCCAGCGTGGTCGGTGAGTGGTTCGACGACGCCTTGAAAACCTGGAACGCTGATCCGCCAACTCCATTGATCCAATGTTTGTCGCCGCCATACTACTGACCAACGTGGGACTGCCAACCGCTTTGGCGGCAAGTACGATCTGGGGATCAGCACGGATTCGGCGACGACCGGATGCGTCGGGTGTAGCGGATGCATCGGAGAAAGAAGCGCCGGCCGAGAAGACAGAGCCCGCGGACACGGACTCGACAACCGGCGGAGTTCTGGATGCAACTCTCGCTGCAGTTTGCTGTGCATTGGCCATGTGGTTGGTGTTCGGCCTGCGCCACGGTTGGTCGCTGGAGGACGCTTGGCTGAAAATCCCCGTCGGTACGGCTCTGGTCGCGCTCGGTAGCTTGTGGCCAGCCGGTCGCGGCACAGCGCTCACCATGCAACTGTTTGGCTGGACGGCCCGGCTAGGCTTGTTGTTGGCGGCAGCAATGATGGTGTTTCCCACGGGTGAAGGCTGGGAGTTTCTGTTACCCGCTCGGCCAACCTGGCTAGCGACCATGATCGTCAGTGCGAGTGCCGCTTGGTGGTTACTTGCGCGGTTAACGTCTCGGCAAGCTGGGTGGTTGGGGCTCGGTTGGATTGCTTTGACGGCCGCCAGTGCATTCCTGACCGCGCAATCGTTCTTGAAAGTTACCGAACCTCTGCTGGCGGTGGCATCGTTGTTGGGTTGCTTTTCGCTAGCTGCCTTGTTTCGCGGTCGCGGCCAGTTGTTGATGGCCGCCGCCGGGCCTTGCTTGTTTGCCTACGCGTCCATCGTGGCCACAGCCCAGTTCAATTCTTTTCTTGGTTTGAGCGATTGGCTCAGTTGGCTGAGCATGAGCGCGCCGGCTCTGAGCGCTGGTGTGGTAGCGTTGGTAAGCCAGGTTGTCCGAGGTCGAAACCGCGGCGAATGGATCGTTTGGCTGGCGTCGCTGATCGGCTGTCTGGCTCTGGCGGCTGCAGTGGTGTTGTGGACTTTACTCGCTACCGGTGGTGGCGGTGAGTCGGAATGGTAGCAAGATTCCGGCGCAGTCGCGCGAAATCCGCTACGATGGCACTACCGCGCAGCCACGGCACTATTTAGCAGTCAGCCGTAGGCGTACTTATCTAACAAACCTGTACGCCTACGGCTGACTGCTAAATAGTGTCAGGGAAGGCGGTGACCAACGCGGCTAAGTACATAGGCAACACCAGTGGTGTTCATCATTAGTCCGGCCGACAGTAAGAAGGAACGGAATGATGACTAGCGGCACGAACAGTGAGCCAGGCAATCGCGGCGAAGGAGGCGGCTTGAGTTTCGTGTTGGGAGTCGTCGGCGCAGTTATTGGAGGATATCTTGGCTACATTTTGTTTCTTTGGATTGCGCGTCAGGGATTCTATGCGCTGGCTTTGCCCGGTGCGCTGATGGGAATTGGATGCGGGCTGCTATCTCGTAGACATTCTTTTTTGTTGGGCGCGCTTTGCGGAATTGCCGCACTCGCCTTGGGCGTCTTTACGGAATGGAAGTACGCTCCCTTCGTCGACGATGATAGCTTGCTCTATTTCCTGAAGAGCATCACATCTCTCAAGCCGCTGACGTTAGGCATGATCGTCCTGGGAGGCGTTTTCGGATTTTGGTTTGGCGTCGGCGGAAGCCGTCGCTGACGCCATAGGTGAGGCGCCTTTCTGCGGGTTCTCAGCGCTGTTTCGTCTTGAGAACAGTGGTGGTCAATTGTCGTGGGCGTAAAGTAAAGGTAAACTGTGGGTTCCTCTCCCAACGACCTCGTGGCAGTTCTCTGCCTTGGCCAATTCGCATCACCTGGCGCACGACAGCGCCCCTCCGGAGCTTGCTGAATGAGTACCGCCGAACAGCCCGCCGATACCCAGTCCATTACAGCACGACTTTCGGTGGAGGGCCGCGAATTTGAATTGCCGGTGGTCGTCGGCAGCGAGGATGAACGGGCCGTTGATATAT
>JANQOL010000119.1 GCA_028289675.1 Pirellulaceae bacterium | reverse complement strand
GAATTGCGGTATCTGAAGTTCCTGCTGTTTCAGCTCGACTGATTCGGGTGCACAGGTTGCATCGGGTTCGGGGATTGCATCCGGCTCTTGGGCGGCACGGGCGTCTGTGGCCCACCGCCGGTTTTAATGTTACTGCTGGTTACAAAAGACAATCATGCCTGCACGGAACTGGGATACCGAGATCGACACTCCGGCCACCGTGGCGGTCATCGGAGGTGGAGCGGTCGGAATTGAGGCCGCCCTGTATGCCCGCTACCTGGGATACTCGGTCTGCCTATTCGACTCGGCGAAAATTGGCGACACCTGGCTCCGCTGGGGCGAGACGCCCATGTCTACCAACTGGGCTGAATCGACCAGTACGCTGGGTCTGGCCGCCCTGGAGGCGCAAGGCACACTCACCTCTCATCCTCCGGAAAACGTTCTCAGTCACCGACAATTCGTCACCGACTATCTGTTGCCACTGGCGCGTACGGATTTGCTGTACGAACACACCCAGGTGCACACATCAGTTCGTTCGATTAGCCGCTCCGGCAGCAACTACGATGGCCATGTGCCGGCTGAAATTCGCGCCGAGCGCGAGTTTCGGCTGATGGTCGACTCGCGCCAACGCAGTCAGTATGGTCTGTTGGCCGACATCATCTTGGATTGCAGTGGCCTGGAATCTCGGCGGCTGGGAATGGCCTGCGGTGGAGGATTGGCCGCGGGTGAAGAGGAGCCATCTGAGCTGATTAGCTTCGGTAAGCAAGACATCCAAGATCGGCATAGGTCGTTATACGCTGGACAGCACACGGCGCTGTGGGGCAACAATCGGGCGGCCGCCCACAATTTTCTGGAGTTGATTGAATTGCTGGGCGACGCTGCCGGCACGCGCGTGTCCTGGATCATCCCGACAGGAAAGCGGTCACCCGCGCATGCAGATCAGCCAATTTCAATCCCTGAGGAACAGCAGCTCGAACAACGAATCGCCAGTGTGCTGGAGCGCCCGCCGACTGGTCTGGCCGTGGTGCATGCCTGGGGCATCGAAGCAGTACGCGCGGTGGAAGACAAACATCTGGCAATTCGTGTGCAAACAAGCGTTGAAGAGACACTAGACATCGACTGTGACCGGCTCATTAACTGTGCGCCCTGCCTGCCGGATTGGGGATTTGCTACATCTACCGAAGCGGATCGCACGTTGGCCACCGACGAACTACCGACTGCACCTGTGATCACTGCAGAACCCCACTATTACGTGCTGGGACAGAAGTCCTGGGGCGCCGGTCAGCACGACCTGAGGACTGCCAGAGAGCAGATCCGTCAGGTGTTTGGCATGATTGGGGGTCGTCAGGAACTGGACGTTTACGCCACGTTTGGCGCGTCGGCATCGTCGTCGAACTAACGACCAACAGGCACCAAGCGCGCAAGCTGTTAGAGCTTAAGCTTACTACGGCTGAGTGGTACGAAATCGCACTAGGTTTTCGCGATAACGCCGATCACGAGGATCGATCCGGACGCATTGCAACATGGTCCGATACGCTTCGGCGGCGTGGCCCTGTCGAAACTGGACTTCCGCCAACGTGTCCAAGAATACGGCCGAGTTAGGCGCGAGTCCCACGGCCGTATTCGCCAATTGCAACGCGTCTTCCAGCTTGCGATCGCATTGCGAATACATCCACGCCAGATTGTTGGATGCCGTGGCATCCAAAGGCCAGCGCCCGATGTGTTCCAACATCGTCGTCTCGTACGCCGCAAATATCTGCTCCGCAAACTCCAACTGCTCGGCCTCCACTAACTTCGGATAGCACTGGACCACCATTTCGATGTCTTGCGCCTGTAAGCGGCGGCTGATCTGTACATGCCTGCGTGCTTGGTCGTAATCCGCGAGATCGACACAAGCCACTGCACGGTGCAGCCGTTCGCGTTGGGCGGCATGCCGCAAATAGTTTTGCAACCGATTGCGGGTCAACAAACTGACCAATGGAGAATTTAGTTGCAAGCCCTCGATCAAACGGGCTCGAAGCGCATCAGCGCTAGCCCGATAGTTACCCAGTTCTTGCTGAATTCGCGAATAGTCGTCCGCCGCCCAATAGACGTCGGAACTCGAATACTCCGACATCATGTACATCAGGTCGGCATACTCGGCCGCTCGCGTATAGTCGTGTTCCTGCATCAATTGATCGACGGTCTGCGAATAGTTAGGAATCCGATAGTATCGGATCGTCGACAACGGCCGCAGCCAGCGGGATTGATCCAACTGCAGAGCTTTCGCATAATCCCCGGATAACAACAGGGCTTTGATCTCCAAAACGAGAGCGGCCTGGTTGTTGTCTTCACTGGCCGATTCTCGCAGTTGCTCAAGCAACTCCGCCGCCTCCGCTGCCTGTCCTTGTTGGAACAGAATCTTGGCGGCCTCCTGCCAATGGCTCTGCACGGTATTTTGCGGAGCTCCGTAGTCACGCGTGTCCAATTGAGCCCATTCCAAGGCCAACTCTTCCATTTGGCAGCCGCGCACCAACCGAATCAACTCGGTCAGCTTGTCGACAAACTGGGTCGGTTGACTGGAGGGTTCCAAGTCGGCGAACAGCTGCCGCTGCGTCCGCCGCAACCAGGCCGAAGGTTCTTCGGGAACACGGTGTTCGGCGAAGAACTGAATGTCCCATGCGTACAACCGCTCCAGCAGCTGGATCTTGCTAACTCGTTTGCCAGACGGTTCCCTCACGTCCGGCGCGGTCGCCGCCAGCGACGAAGCCAGCTCACTCATCTCAGGAAACAGATTGCTGAGTACCTCGTGCTGGGTTTCCCGAGGCATTCGATTGAAATGCTCCTCCACGGCTTGTAGACACAATCCGCGCGGTTCCGAACGTCCGAGCCAAAAAATAATTGAGCCGGTGTGGGCCCACAGGCTGGCTTTGGATTTGGCGGAGGCTGCCAGCACATCCAGCAGGGCGCGTGCTTCGTCGCGAAACCCTAGACTTACCAGCAAACTGCACAGCCGTCCCGATTGGCTGAAATAGACTGGATTGCGGATTTGCTTGGCTACTTCTTCCTTAATCTTGGCTTCCCGCTCCACTAACCAAGCATCGAAGTTCTTGAGGTCCGCCTGCAGACCGATCGTTTCAAGGGCCCGTTCGTAATCGTTTCCGCTGATATAGAACGCGAATGCTGCTGTAGTGTTCTCCTCGGCCAGATATTGCTCAGCCGCATCAACACGCCCGCTTAAGAGCATGGCCAGCCACAGCTGATGCGTTTCATACGAAGGAACTTGGTGGAGCAAGGCCATGGCCGCCGCGGTGGGATCCTGCACCGCCTGCAGTTCGCGGGCGGCCTGCGGGCTAAATGCGTTACTCGGTGAGCCGCTTAGCAACTCGTCCCATTGTGATTCCGCCGCCTTGAGGTCGCCAGAAAACTCCAAACACACCGCTTCAGCGGCCAGGCCTGCCGCAGACCGCCGGTTGGTAAACATAACGTCCAAGTTCTTACTGTCCGCCAAAGCCGACCACTGAGCACCGCGGGTCACCAGCTTACGCCGTAGCGAGTGCGACGTGTCTAGCAACAGCGCCTCTTTGGCGTGACCGGAGTACAGCAACCGGAGTGCTGGGACGTCTCTGTCAGACGTCGTTGGCTCCAGTCCGGTTTGGGCCGCCAACCACACACTCAAATTGCTGCCATCATACTCATCTGCTCCAGGTGTCAGCGCGGTCGACAGGACGGGCCAGGCCAACGCAGGATCGCCTTGGTCGTAGGCCGCTTGAGAGATTCGATTCAACAGATAGCGATTGGCCTGATTCCCAAGCGCCTGGCGCAACACCGTATTGTTAGTGAGCGCGTAGGTCGCCAGCCGCCACTTTTCGGCCTCGCACAGCCGCACCAGTTTTTCAGGATTGGGATCAACCAGCAGTTCAAAAGCGTAAGAACCGGAATCTTCAGCGGACACTTCCAATAACAGCAAGGGTTCCAAAGCCGCGGCGGCTTGGGCGACTTGCAGGTTGCCCGAAGACTGTGCTTCACGCACTGCCGGCAAGGCGGCTTTGCCCATGCTCCACAAATCCAGGAACGCGCTACGGCGTCGCTCGTAGGCCTCGGCCCCCAACTGGCTGACAGCCGCCGACAAACGCTGGGGAGATGGCACCAAGACATCGGTCGTGTCCGTGTTTTTGGCCGCGTCAACGTCTCCAGTATCCGCCCGCAGACGGGCCGGCACCAATGCGGCAACGGTCATTGCACCGCATGTAGATACGATCAGCAACAGAAAACGGAGTGCGGTAGTCATAAAGATATTCTCGTTGGACAGCGATGCCTCCATTCTATCGCAAGCCTAGCAGCCCAGTCCAACCACTGAACGTCTCCTGCAGAATTCTCCGTGCGATCCGCAAGCCCGATGCCGGGAGGAATCAACTCAACAATCGATTCTGCGAGATCTTAGAATCCGGAGGAAGCGTTAGAACTCTTTGCGGGCGATGTAACCGCAGCAGATACCAAGCATCACCGCGACAAAAATCAAATTGCTGTAGATGGGCTCCCAAATGTCCAATTCCAACTGGGCAGCGTCGGCACCCGCATCAACGGCAACGGTTTCTTCTCCGGAGAGCACGTACTGCATCGTCTCTCTCAACGAACTGGGTTTGGGCAACACAGTGTAGACGGGGTGGATACCCCAACGATAGAAACGTTCAAACCCCGTCAATGTCGGTGAATAATTTTGTTCAATTTGTCCACTGGTCACATTTACCAATGCGGCTCGATTGGGCATGACCCCCAGCCACACTCGCTCGGAATCCAGCCAGTGCATGCTGGTGCAGTTGCGGCCAAATGGCAAATCAATATCGGTCAATTCACCCGATTGGCAATCCAGCTGTAAAAACTGACCGTTGCTGGTCACGATGGCCACTCGATTCGTTTCCGGAATAACGGCCAGCTGATTCGCCTTCCACTTCCCGGGCAGCTCTACTTCGGCGTGCAAAATTTCCAAGTTGCTATCGAGGATGGTTAGCGGAAGCTCCTCACGGGCAACAACAACGTACTGTGAGTTGGCCGCCACTACCGCTGAAGCCGTGCTGTCACCTTCCAATTTGACACTTGCCGACACCTTGAACTTGCCGTTCTCGACGTCCAGCCAGTCCAGGCTGCCGGAGCTGAATGCCACCACTGCCTCTTGCCCTGCCACGGGGACGACCCGCGTGTTGTCGGACAAAAAGAAGTCGGCGGGCGAAACCTTTTCAAACGCAGTTGACGTTGCAAAGGGCAGTTTGATGCCAAACAGCGCCTTCTCACTTTGCCCGATCAGATCGAGCTTCTTGAGATCCAAATAATAGAGTCCACCTCGATGAATGGTGATAATCCGGCCGCCCACTTTTTCAATAGCAAACACCTGCGCCGGAATCGACGGGCCGGTGTCAAACGTCCAGCGAGCGGACTGGCGCGCTTCGTCCACATTCTCGGGTTCGCCACCACTGTCTTCATCGCTTTCTTGTTCATCTTCATCATCTTCATCGTCTGAATCGTCCGCAGCGTCTTGGTTGTCAGTGCCCTCGGAAGCTGGGTCGGAACCTGCAGATTCCTTCTCGGACGATTCGGCGCTGGCGGAGTCACCCTCGCCGGTGGAGTTGGCATCACCCTCGGCTGTATCGTGTTCAGACTCGTCATCACCAGAAGAATCCACTGCGTCTGAGTCGTCAGCTGTGTCCGGAGATGAAGGCTCGTCCGTGGGAGCCGCATCTGCCAGTGAAAAGATCTGAACCTTGCGGCTGGACGAACGGGAATTGAAGGGCCCCTGAGAAAACGACCACACCACCGCTTGGTCAAATTCCTCCGAGTACACCGGCCCGAATGTCCGAGCCTGGCCAAACCTCTCCGGGGCAATGGCAGGTTGCCAAACCGAGTATTCGGAATTCCAGGTGATCAGTTCACCCATACCATTGACCGCCAATAGATGTTCTTTGGCCGGCACAATGCGTTTAATTTGAGGGAACACCTCCGCGAAAACTTTGGTTTGCTGGTGAACGACTCCCACCATGAAACAGCCCAGCCAGAACAAGATGCAAGTAATCACGCAAACGATCGCATTGCCCCACATCAGTCCTACGAAAGCTGAAACACTGTAAAAAATAACAAACACAAACATCAAAATGGGAATGCACCAGAACAAACCCTCATTCCAAATACCCAACCGAAACCCGGCGATCAGATAGACGCCCAAAATGACCAACGAAAAATTCAGCAGTACAAAGAAGCAGCTGCCAAAGAACTTGGACAAAAACAGCCACACCCGAGAGATCGGCTTACTCAGCAACAGATGCAGTGAGCTAGAACGAAAGGTGTCGGGGATGAGCGAACTGGTGACGATCAGCGCAACAAAAACCACGACGAAGCCCAGCCCGAAACGGACGATGAATTGCTGCAGGATCGGCTCCACAATCTTGTTGGCTTGGCGTCGGCTAAAGGGCAGTGGCTCGGTGCCAATCTTGATACCCGCGTATCCAAACCACAGTTGTTCGCCGCGTGGGCGATTCAGTTCCAGGGGAAACGCCAGCTGCAACAGTTCGCGATTGAGTTCTTCCAAGTCTTTTTCGTTCAAGTCCTCTGGAGCTTGTTCAATCAATGGTTCCAGGCGCTTCCGACGTTTGGCCGTCGGAAAATCTTCTTCGCTGTACAGGTCAGCCGACTTAAGGACGACATTCAGCTCCTTGGCCATGTCACTGGAGCTGATTCGTGGGCGTTTGGACTCCTCGTCCGCCATCTCGCGAACCCGAGTAACAAACTTCTCGTCCAATCGCGAGGCGACGGCCACCGCCTCCGTACCGCCTTGACCTCGAGACGCTTTGGCCAGCTTCTTGACCAATTGAGATCGGTTGTCAATGTCTGAGCTTGACAGCGAATAGCTGCTGCGCGAGATGTAGCCGAAGGGCGCCAAGCCCGCTAACACTAGCGCCCAACCAATCAACAAGACCCACAACACACGGTTTCCGACCGCCTCCCAAAACGAATCGATCAAGATGCCGATATAGGGTTTCATACTCAGACTTCTACTCGTTAAGAGATCGGTACGGATGAATCGTCTCGAGCACAGCTAGCACTCAGCTTGATTGCACATCGGCGGGCGCTGCATCCGCGTCCGATTTGACCGCCGACAGGAAGACCTCCTCCAGGGTCGGTCGCGTGCGTTCCAGTTTATGCAAACTCAATTGCTTGCCGCGCAAGGTGTCGACTAGACGGTCGACTTCCGACTGATCGCTGACCACCGCGTTCAACTGCCAACGTTCCTCGGGCAGACGAATGATCTCACCCAATTGAGCTTGAACCAGTTGCTGGACCTGCGCCTCTTCGCCGGCCAATTCGATACGCACTCGCGTCGCTAGAGCACCGTGAAATTGCTCCGTCAGTTCTCGCGGCGTTCCCACGCCGCGCAGCTGGCCGCCGGCGAGGATGGCGACGCGGTCGCACACAAGTTCTACTTCTTGCAAGATGTGACTATTCAAGAACACGGTTTTGCCGCGCTGCTTCAATTCCGTGATCAACTGTCGAATCTCCGAGCGGCCAACAGGATCCAACCCATCGGTGGGCTCATCCATGATTAGCAACTCGGGTTCATGAAGCATGGCCTGCGCCAATCCCAACCGCTGGCGCATCCCCTTGCTGTACTGTTTCACCAGCTCGCGCTCGCGACCCTCCAAGCCCACCATCCGCAGCAGTTCCTTGGATCTGGAGCGAATGGCATCCTCGGGTACGTAGCTCAAGCGACCATACAACTGCAGTGCGCGTACGGCCGTGTGGTGCGCTGGAAAAGCGAGATTCTCGGGCAAGTAGCCTATCTTTCGACGGGCCACCTTGGACCCCGCCGTTTCTCCCAGCAGCTGAGCAGCTCCCTGGGTGCACCGTACAATGCCGAGCAGAATTTTGATCAACGTTGTCTTGCCGGCGCCGTTGGGTCCCAACAGACCAAAGACTTCACCACGGCTTACTGTCAGGTCGATGCCCTTGAGCGCCTTAAAGCGCTTCCTGACAAACCAACCATCGCGGTACTCTTTTTCGAGCTGCTTGACATCGATAGCAGCGGATTCTGTCACAGCGGGTGTACCTTGTCATCGTTTGTGGATCGGACGGCGGCTGAACGGCAATGTGGCCCGCACTAGGATAGTCGAAGTTCGCCCGGCTGGTCAGTGCGTCGAACCGACGCGTCGAGTCTGAGCGCTGAGCCAGCGCTTGAACCACAATCTCGCAGGACCGAGCACAACATGGGCGCCGGCACAGATGGCGCGTGGCAGCGCGTAACTTCCACCAGGCAAATTCGTACTTCCAAGCCTTCAATGGAGTGTGTTCGTGCGCCAAGCTACCATCTTGGACTCACAAGGCCCAATTGGGTGTCCGTCTAGGCGCAACAACTTTTAGCAACCACCAGCGGCACCTCATTGGTAACTGCGCGATGGGCCATGTTGGCAGGGGTGAGCAGAAATGGCGGCACCGCCAGCGAATCAGCCAACCTGGTCGGGTGAGCTGAGTTGCAGCAAGCGCAGAGAGACCAACGCACTCGGCAGCGATTAGCCTTCGGCTTTGTTGGCTTTACAAGAGGAAATCGAGTGCGGATCCGCCGAACGCGCTACATGTCGATCAAGTAGGCCGACAACACCAGCAACCAGATGGCGGACAGAATGATGACAGACGCCAAAGTCAGTCGCACCCAGACCTTCGTCGATGGATTGGCCCACACTTGAGATTCGGGAGGTTGATTCACCGACTGCAGAAAGCGTTGTCGATGATGAGGGTCGTCCATCAACATTGCTCGCGTGGGTTCCAACAGTCCGTACTGGACTGAGAAATCCAAAGCGCCATACAGCCGATGACGCCGTCCAATGGGATCGACGCCCGCGGCTTCGAAAAACCAGATCTGACGCCCGTACTCGCCTTCGCATTCTTCGTCGAGGAACACACAGCGAATGGATTCAACCTGCGATTCGTCAGGACAGAACTCCTTCCGAATTAACGCGTGCATGGCCTGATGATTAACCGTCTGCCACACTTCTTTCGAGAACTGATAGAAACTTGTTTCCGGTTTCATCCATGCAACCCTGCATAACAACAACCGATTTGTTTGGGAAAGATGAAGCCTTTCCCCCGCGCTCATGCGTTACGCCTTGTTAGATGAGCGTGGAACCTAACCACCGCTGGGAAGATTATAGACCGGGGCAAGGGGCTGTGTCATTAGGGTTGCGCGCGGATTCACGCATTAATCGACCGTAACGCAGACCAAATCCCCCTTAGATAGCCTATTGTCGGTCAAAGAGGCTGGTGCGAATCTCAGTTTCAAAGGATGCCTGCTGTTCCATGGCCTTCTTGAACTGATCTTGGCTAAGGGAATACAGCACGGTGTCTTCCATTGCATCCACGCTTGCATTGCGTCGATCGCCCGTCAGCAGTGCCATTTCTCCAAAGAAATCACCTTCTTTCAGCAAGGCCACGGGTTCGGTAGAGCCCGCGCGCCGAATGGCGACTTCGCCCTTGCGAATCAAGTAGAACTTGTCGCCCACATCCCCTTCGTTGATGATCCGCTGCTTGGCCTCGACGGTTTCACACTGCAAACTGTCAGCCATTTCCGCCAGTCCGCGGGGGGTGAGATGTTTGAACACGTCGCAGCGCATCAGCATTTGGCTGACAATGGCCGCTTCTTGCACCAGGACATCGCTGCGAATACGTCCGTCCACCAAGTTCACGATGCGATCAGCCACATCCAAGATACGGTTGTCGTGCGTCACAATAATGATTGTCACATCGTCTTCTTTGGCCATCTTCCGTAGCAGTTCGACCACGGTCCGGCCGCTCTGTTCGTCCAGAGCCGCGGTGGGCTCGTCGGCCAACACCAGACGGGGTTTGTGGACTAGTCCGCGCGCGATGGCCACGCGCTGCTTTTGGCCGCCGGAAAGCTGCTTGGGCTTGTGGTCGGAGCGATGGCCCAATCCGACCACGTCCAAAATCTCGCGAGAACGTTTGGTCTGCTCGCTTCTGCTGCCTCCGGGCTCGGCCAACTCGAGCGCCATGCGCACGTTCTGCGTCGCGGTCAGCGAGTCGAAAAGATTGTGTGCTTGAAAGATAAATCCAATCTCACGCCGTAGCTTGAGTAAATCAGCGCTGGATGCCGCATGCAGCGGGCGGTCCAGAACGAACAACTCTCCCTCCTGGGCGCGGCGCAGCGTCCCGATCAGCGTCAACAACGTCGTTTTGCCCGAACCACTTGGTCCGGTCATGATAATGATCTCGCCCGGATAGATTTCCAACGTGTTATCGAACAAAACCTGTTTGCGCAAGTCTCCGCTACCGTAGTAGTGCTGTAAGGACCGGGCCGCGATGGCTGGCTGCTGACCGGCGGCGATCCGCTGGCGGGTGGCGGGATCGTAGCGTACCGCGGAAGTAATCGTCGATTCCGACATGGAAGCCCGGTCTCCTGGGAGGTTCACCTTGACCGTCATGAACGGTGCAGGCCGTAAAACTGGCCCCTGGCAGCGAGAGTGCCCACCGTATCGGGCCAACAAGCTAGCTTAGCATCTAAGTGTTGACAAAACTGGTTGGTAAGCGTCGGTACGCCGGTAACCGAGAGCTAAACTATGACACTGCCGCAGCGCGGTGGCATTTTGCCGTTTATTTTGATTGCCGAATTCAGGTGATACGCATGCCGCCATCCAATCCACAGTGTGCCCATTCACAGTGCGCCCCTTCAGTCTACCCTCCAGCAGTAGGCAACCGCCGGCTCAACGGGCTGCTGATCGCTGGACTGCTGACCCTATATCTGCCAGTCAGCGTTGGCTGTCAATCGAAGACTTCGGGAAGCGGCGAAACGTCTGCTGCGATCGACTTTCGGTCCAGTCGGGTCATCGCGCAAGGCCAGATCATGCCGGCCGATGGATTTGTTCAGCTGGCCGCCGCGCCAGGTGACGTGGTGGATCAAGTGCACGTGACTGTCGGTGATCAGGTCAGCGCGGGTGACAAATTGGTGACCATGCGTTCGGAAGCCGTACGGCAAAAACAGTTGGACGCATTGCGGCAACAGTTGATACAGGCCCAGCGAGAACAACAACGCGTGGTTGCCGGGGCCGTTCGAAAAGTTCAGGCCGCCGAGCTGAAATTACAACACATTGCATCTCAGCAGTCCGCTCTCGAGCGGCAAAACAAGTTGTTGGATCTGGCTAAGCAACAGGTCGAAAGCTCCCAACAAGTACTGCATCAACTGCGGACTATTGCTCGCGATGCGCTCACCAGCGAATTTGTCGGTCAATTGGAAATCGATCGACAAGCCCTGGCCGTGGGCGACGCCGAGCTCAAATACCAGCAGCAAAAGGAACAGCATAACCAGGCCTCGGAGGACTTGAATTGGGCGGAAAAAGCGGCGGAGTTGGAATTGGAAACAGCCCGGGAAATGCTGGCTTCCGCCGAAGCCGCCGAGCCGCTCAGTGCCATTCGCTCGGAAATTGAAACGCTGGAGGAACAATCCCGCTCCGCACTCATGCTGGCACCCTCTGACGGCCTCATCGTCGCCGTCAATGCCAACCCTGGTGAGGCCAGCATCCAAATGCCGCTAGTCGAACTGGCCAACGTCGAACAAATGGTTTGCGAAGTCGAGATCAACGACATGGATGCGGCTCGCGTTACCGAAGGTGACGCGGCGACGATTCGAAGCCGCGCCTTTGGTGATGTCGAGTTGCAGGGTCGGGTCAAACACAAGTACTCAATGGTGGGTCGACCACAATTGAAGCCCCTCGACCCGCTAGCGCGGGCCGACTATCGGTCGGTGACCGCAGTGGTGGAATTAGAACCTGGCAAATCGGCTGAGTTCGCCCGCCAATGGCTCCAACTGCAGGTGGAAGTCGAGATCCGTCCCAACCAGACGGCGCCCGCGAAAGCGTCGACTCCGGCCTCCAGTGCAGACGAAGATGTCAACGCGACGGCCACTCCCGAGACTACGACTCCCTAATCGACACGCCCAGCAACGACGGCTCCGTGCAACGATTTCGCTTTCACCTCTGGCTGTCCACATCGCTCTAACCTAGCAGCCCACTCCATGAAGACCCCGCTTGCCATCCACAATCTCTGGCATCAAGGGGCCAAGACCTTGGTGTCGATTGGTGGAGTGGCATTTGCACTGCTTCTGGTCTTCATGCAACTGGGCTTTATGGGTGCGGTTTCGCATACTGCCACCAACGTTTTGGAACGACTACAGTTCGACATTCTGATCCGTGGGCAGGATTATGTACACTTATATGAACCCGGGACGATCGATCGCAGCTGGCTGGATGTTGCACGAAGTACTCCCGGCGTGTCCACCGCTCGTCCCTTTTGGATTACGATTCAGAATTGGCGGAAGATGCCAAACCGCGAAGAGGCAAATCAACCGGACTTTGAAAGCAAATACTTGCCCATCGCGGTGATGGCCTTTGACCCTGCCAAGCCCGTTTTTGACCTGCCTTCGGTCCAGCAAGCGTTGCCGGTATTGAGACGGCCCAATGCCATGCTGATCGATGATCGCACTCAGGCCGACTACGGTCCTTGGAGTGGTCGACGTTTTACCAACCAGGACGCAGAACAACGGCGTTGTACCGAGATCGGCGGCAGCGACTTCTGCATTCGCGGCCTGTACGCACTCGGAACCGGACTGGCGTCCAACGGCGCCGTGATGATGGGGCATCAAGGTTTCGCTCGCATTTGGCCTTGGAACGTGTCACAGACCAGTTCCCTGGGATTGATTCAGGTCGAAGACTCGGATCCCGTGAAGGTCGAACAGATCCTGGCCGCGCTACGCTCGCGGGCCCGCGTAGAACAGGCCCCAATCGAACCATCCGGCGAGCAGTCGCGCGCTCAGGCCAACTGGTGGCGAGACTTGCTGGCCCGGCTGTCCGGCACAGCGACGCAGATGGAGCCGGGAGCGGTCGAGATTCTGTCTCGTGAACAAGCCATGGCCAAGGAAACCTATCGCTGGCTGTGGCAGACTCCTATTGGACTCATCTTTCAGCTGGGCGTTGTCCTGTCGCTGATCGTGGGCGCCGCGATCGTGTACATGGTCCTGTCCACGGACGTTGCCAATCGGCTGCCCGAATACGCGACGTTGCTGGCCATGGGCTACTCGCGCGGATACTTGGCCAGCATTGTCATGACGCAAGCCCTAGTGTTGTGCGGACTGGGCTTCGCCTCCGCATGGCTGGTCGCCGAAGGCCTGTATCGCGTGACCACCACTTTTTCGGGCATTCCATTGGCTATGAACCTTCCGCGTGTCGCCTTAGTTGGCGTCCTGGGCGTATTGATGTGCTGTGTCAGTGGATTGCTGGCTCTACGAAAACTATGGAAAGCGGAACCCGCCAATCTGTTTTAGTGCGTGCCACGCACGCTCCGTTACGACTATCCACCAACGAAAACAACTCCTGCAAGAACGAATTGCTTTAGCGGCGACGCAGCATGAGAACACCACTGGCTTGGAAGAATCTGACGAGCAGCTTCAACAAGTGCGCTTTGGCGGCTACAGGTGTAGGTTTCGCTGTCGTGTTGATGTTCATGCAAATCGGTTTTCGCAATGCGTTGATTGATAACAACGTGCAACTGTTCAGCCTATTTGACACGCAGACTGTCAACCTGGTCGTTTTCAGCAAGGCGCGCTACAACGTTTCCACAGAACAACGTTTTTCACGGCGCATCTTTGAGCAAGCTGCCGGTTTTCCTGGCGTCGACCGCGCGTGCGCGATCAGTTTGGAACGCGGCACGGCCAGCGTTCAAGTTGCTGGCAGAAGACCACGCCCGGTACGCATCATCGGTATCGAATTGAAGGACAGCAGTTTCTTTGCGGACCAACAGTTGTTTCATCGCCTGGCATCCGCCGATCAGCAGCGGGCCGCCTTGGTCGATGTCCGCAGCAAGACTTTCTACGGCTTCGCCGCCACGAGCGAGCAGCTGGCGCGGCAACAAATCGAACTCAATGGGCAGGGAATCGCCGTCACTGGCCAATTCGAACTGGGCACCGATTTTGGCAACGATGGGACACTGTTAATGAGCCAGCGATTGCACGCCGACTTCTTTCCATGGCGCAATCGTGGCGGTTCCCCGGAAGACGTCGTCGACATCGGACTGCTCCAAGCTTCGGCCTCCAGCCCGCAGGAGTTGGACACCTTGGCCGCCCGCATTCAGGCACTGGCGCCTGATGAAATCCTTGTCAAACGCACAACCCGCGTCATTCAAGAAGAGAAAGACTTTTGGGCAAGCGCCACGCCGGTGGGCAAGATCTTTCTCATCGGCACGATCATGGGCCTGGTGGTCGGGGCCATCATCTGCTATCAGATTCAGTTCACGGACATCACCGAGAACATGCCGGAATTCGCCACGCTGAAGGCGATGGGCTACGGCCCTGGTTACTTTTGGAGTGTCATTTTGTGGCAGTCGTTCTATCTAGCATGCCTGGGCTTTTTGCCGGGCATGGCCGTCTCTTACGGACTCTATTGGCTATTGTCCGAATCCAGCGGGCTGATCATGTCGATGACTTGGCCGCGCATACTCTTGGTGTGGAGTCTGACGCTGGTCATGTGCGTGATCAGCGGAGCCCTGGCTATCCGCAAGCTGTTCGGCGCCGATCCAGCCAGCCTGTTTTAGCACGGCGGCTCGACCGACCAAACGGCTCTACTCGTAGCCGGTCAACAACCAAGCTTGTCCAGCGCAACAGCGATCGCGCAAGCCACCGCTGGCCTCCGCCAAGTCAACCTCGGCCAGCTTGGCGTCTAGACGCCGGCGGATCTCATCGGCGCGTGCCTTGAGCAGCTCGCTCTGCGCCGTAGCTCGTTCACCGGGTTGTCCATCCCCGCTGTCGTCCAATCGTTCCAGCTGCGAAATCCGCGTGCGCCAGCTTTCCACCGTCTGCTCCGCCAAACGAATGCGCTCGTAGGCCAATTGCAGTTTGCAACACTTTTCATCGACGGCCTGACAAATCCACTTGCGATGTGTTTCGACCGTCAACTGCAGTTCGTACTGCATGTTGGCGGCCAAGCAGGAATAGTCAGGCGGACAGAGCAATTGCTTGAGCCCGGAAATGGTGGGCAAGGGTAGTCCGAAGCCGCCCACTATGGAAGACAACATCTTGGCGAAAATGGGCGCGGAAGTCTCATTGACTTGACAGGCCAGATACCTCCAACCGCGCAGGTCGTGACGTAGCGTCAGTGCTTGCTGCTTCAGACGCTGGCAATCGAGTGGACACTGAAAGATCTCCAACTGCTCGTGTTCAATCGCGGACATGTCGTAGTCAACTTTGGCCAACTGAGCTAACAGACAGCGTAGCTGCCGATCTTGAGACCGCAGTTGCAATACTTGGTCCTCGATCTCGAGGCGCGTGCGTTCGAAGCTGGTTAGATCCACGCCGGCCGGCAAGCCCTGTTGCACGGCAGCATTCTGCCGCGACGATTGTTGATCGACAAATTCACGAGACTCGCGTGCCAGAGCCAATTGCTCGACCAAAGCAATCCGCGTGTAATAGGCTCTCAAGGCCGCTGCGGCACCGATGTCTTCTTGGTGATCGGCTTGCATGTGCAAGAAGTTTGACAGTGCGTGCGCGGCCTGGCGCGTGCAGTCATCTTCCTCGCAAAAGAGCTGC
>JANQOL010000007.1 GCA_028289675.1 Pirellulaceae bacterium | reverse complement strand
TTGCAGGAAATGGACGAGCGGTTTTTTGTCAATCGCACTCAATTGGAGGTCTCACTACTCAACGGCTTTTTGGGCAAGAAGGGGTCATTGCGAACTCAGCTGGAACGCGCCAATGTGCTCATTCCGACTCTGGAGAGAACCCTCGGACGACTGATTGACAACGACAATTACCGGGAAGCCGAAAGCGTAGTCGACCTGGGCAAGCCGGTTTATCGGCGTGCCGCCAACGACGAGGATAACTACCGTTGGTCGGTGCTCGTCAAACGCGTTGAAGAAGGCAAACGCCTGTTGCCGCATGTGGCCAAGTACATCGACACCTTGGCTGAAGACCCGGATGACCCCGCAGCCAACTACGCCGTTGGTTGGTATATGTGCATGGTCAAAGACAATTGGATGCAAGGCGCCAAGCTGCTGGCCAAGTCCGATGACGAACAGTTGCGAATGTTGGCACAATTGGAAATCCAAGGGGATGCCAGTATGGATCGTCACGTGAGATTGGGAGACGCTTGGTGGGACTACGCGGAACGCCACAAGAAAGAGAAGCTATTGTTCGAGGGAGCACTGCAGCGTTCTCGAAAGTGGTACCTATCGGCTTCCGAAGGGTTAGCCGGAGGGTTGGATCGCATCCGGGCCAACAACCGTCTTGATAACATTGATCGCTTGATCGGCAAAGTCCCGAGAATCGTCGACGGCCAAACCATTCGCTAGTGCGGCAGCAAAACGGACCGCGGCAACCAGCTCCGGAATCGATCTGCGGCACTTCGGAGCCTGCCGGTTCGATGCTACCGATTTCGACATCCGCGTCGTGGGGACAAAATCCTGAACAAACGCGCTCAGGCACAACGTCGCCGAGACCGGGAACAGGAGCAGCGCGCCTGTCAGCAAGCAACTCAGATGACCTGGTTGCAGTGTGCCGCGCTGGCCGCCGCCACACTGTGCACCTATGTGCCGGCCTTGGAGCTGCAGTGGATTTGGGACGATGACCAATATGTCACCTCGAACACTCTGCTGCAGTCCGTGGACGGGTTGTGGCGCATTTGGAGTGATCCTTCCGCCACACCTCAATACTATCCGGTAGTCTTCAGCACGCTGTGGGGCATCTATCAGTGCTGCGGGTTGGAGCCAGTGGCCTTCCACACGGTCAACGTCCTGCTACACGCAATCAACGCAGTACTGTGCTTCCAGATCTTGAAGCGCCTCCAGCTACCGGCGGCATGGTGGATCGCGATGGCCTTTGCTCTGCATCCCCTACAAGTGGAGAGCGTAGCTTGGGTCACTGAACTTAAGAACGTTTTGTCCACCTTTTGGATGGGCCTCGCCTGGATGACCCTGTGGCCGCTCGTCCACATGCCGTGCGATGACCCATCGCTGTCCGGCGCACGCAAAGAATGGTCAGCCTGGCGTGCTACCGTCCAGTATGCACTCGGTTGTCTTTGGTTCGCTCTGGCTCTACTGAGCAAGTCGGTTACGGCGACCATGCCAGCAGCCATGCTGTTGTCACTGTGGTATTTGCAAGGGAACTTGCGCCGGCGGCAATTAACGCTGCTTGTGCCGCTCTTACTAGTAGGTGGCTTGGCTGGTTGGAACACCGCTCGCTTGGAGCAATGGCACGTCGGGGCATTCGGCACCGATTGGGACTATGGTGCCTTGGATCGGGTAGGGATCGCCGCTCGTTGCATATGGCACTACACATTGAGCACGATTGCACCCTGGCAACAGATGTTCTTCTACCCTCGCTTTGATCCAAGCATTGCACAGGCGTCTAGTCTGCTGGCCGTCCTGGCCTGCGCGATCGTGGCGGTGATCGTCAGCATCTTCGCTTGGCGTGGCACGCGCGGTCCCTTTGCCTGCGCTGCCATGTTTGTTGGCGTCGCACTACCCGCACTGGGTTTCTTGAACGTCTATCCGCATCGGTTCTCGTTCGTCGCCGATCACTTTGTCTATCTTCCCGTGATTGGCATCCTGTGCTTCTGGTGGTCTGGCATCGACTGCTTGCAACGCCACTGGGCCAGCCGCCTGCCTGACACGGGGCGCTGGCTAGCTTCTATGCCCGGCGTCTTCATGCTGTGTTGGTATGCGTTCTTGGCAACTTGCCATCTACCGGCGTTTGCATCGGCTACCTCATTGTGGCAAGACACCTTGCGGAAGAACCCAAATTGCGCCGTCGCCATGCAAAATCTGGCCTTGGAGTATCTGAAATCCGACCAACTGGCGGAAGCCGAGCAGACTATTCTTCCTGCCTTGGAATTGGAGTTCGATCGCTTTCAGTCGTTCAACACGCTAGGACTCATCCTTGGGCAACAAGGGCGAATCGAAGAGGCGCGCCGAGCGTTCGAGCGTTCTATTGAGCTGAACGCGCGCAATGCCAATCCCTGGATCAATTTAGCTTCGCTGGAGCATCGGCAGACCGGCCCGTCTGGCGCCTCGCAGCGGTCGGCGCGGATCATCGAGTACTATCAGCGGGCCTGGAACATCGAACCGCAGTATCTGGCCGCCTTTGGGATGGGCGTCGCCAAATTCGAGCAACAGCAATACGAGGAGGCATTGAAATGGTTCCAAAGCGCCGAGGAGCAGCGTCCGGGCGACTTGGACGCTCGGTTCAACGCCGTCCAGTGCCTGCTCGAGCTGCGGCGTTTGCCAGCGGCCAAACAACTTCTGCAAGAGCTCATTGGTGACTTTCCGGAAGATCCGGCTTTGTTGCGCATGCAACAACAACTGGCGAGCCAGCCGGCGATGCCTTGATCCACTTCCGCGCGCTTGGCAGATACCCTGTCGCGCTACACAATCGAAAGAATGCCCGTGCAGAGACGCTGAGCTGTACATGTAGGCGCGTTGGACTCCAGCGGAGCGACGGAGGGCTGCGCTCGCCGACAGCCCAAATCAAAAGCGAGCATGCACTAGCTAAACAGCAATGGCTGGGCCCCGCATCGAGACCGCTCATGGTTGAGCAGTTGTTTCTTTGTGGGAATCCCGTCGGCTGCTGAATAGCCGGTCATCTTGCCACCGGCTCCGACGACGCGATGGCAAGGGATGATGATGGGCCACCGATTTCGAGCCATGACTCCGCCAACCGCCCGAGCCGCTTGTGGACGCCCAACGATGGTTGCCAACTGGCCGTAAGTCGCGGTGGTGCCTGAAGGAATCTGGTAGCAGGCTTCCAAAACTGCTCGCTGAAAGTCAGTGACGCCTTGCCAGTCCAATAGCTCCAAATTCCATTGCAGCTGGCCGTTCAAGCGGTAAGCGTCCAGCTCCTGACGCAGTTGGTTACCGAGCGGATGACTGGGCGACGAATTGCAGTTTGCCTCATCAGCCAGCAGCTCACAGTCAAACAATCCAGCTTCAGTCCAGCGGGCGCGCAGGCGTCCGCTGGGAGCGGCAAAATCGCTGACATGCACGAATTTGGGAGTCGAGGACATTGGTCTCGTTGCCACCCTAAAGGCTCCTCCTGGGTGTTTGGAAGCCGAGTTTCTTTCACTTATCGACTAGTGCGAGTCGCACGGATATCGGGCCTGCGTCATCACGCTGGTGGTTGCTCATGCCTTCGAAAACAGGCCATGTCAAAAGTAACACGCTCTAGTTTAGCATCGGCGAGTCATGGGGCACCAGCAAGATAGGTTGCATGCCAATATTTCGGGTTGAACTCTCCGCCGTGTATACTCGGGCCAACCTTGCAGGAAGTTTTGCTCGGCGGTAGCCAGGAATTCTTAAGCCCAATACTTTGGCAGAACTCGGATGAAGAGCAGTGGACGAATGCAGCAGCTGATTGACCATTCACGGAGGCAATTTTTAGGCAATGCCTACACTGGGCTGGCTGGCATCGGTTTGATGCAGTTGCTGAGTCAAGAAGCTAGCGCCGAACAGACGCTTGGCAATTCAGTTTTGCAGGCCAGCGTGCATCACCGTCCTCGAGCCAAGAGGGTATTGCAAATATTTTGCCCAGGTGCGGCCTCGCACATGGATCTGTGGGAACACAAACCCATGCTGGAGCGACACCATGGTCAGCCATTGCCCGGCGAAGAGAACATGGTTTCGTTCCAGGGCAAGAATGGCAACTTGATGCGAAGCCCTTGGAAGTTCATGCCGTGCGGGGAAAGCGGCAAGATGATTTCTAGCCAACTGCCGTACATGGCGCGTCACGTCGACGACATCGCCTTCCTGCATGCTATGCACAGCAAGAGCAATACGCACGGTCCCGGCTGCCTGTTCATGAACACGGGAAATGTCACCGAGGGATTTCCCTCTTGCGGAGCATGGCTTAGTTATGGCTTGGGCAGCGCGAACAGTAATCTGCCGACATACGTGGCCATTCCAGATATTCGAGGCGAGCCGCCCAACGGGCAAGCGAATTGGTCCAATGGATTTCTGCCAGCGCGTCACCAGGCCATCGTGATGAGTTCCCAACGGCCCATTCGAAACCTCGAGCGACCGGCCAGCGTCTCCGAGGAAGTGGATCAAGCGTCCAGAGAGCTGTTGGCAAGCATGAATCGCCGCTTTGCCAGCCAGTATCCAGCCAGCAGCGAACTCAAGGCGCGTGTGCAGGCGTATCAGTTGGCTGCCCGCATGCAGTTGTCTGCTCCAGAGGTAGCCGATCTATCGCAAGAGACTCATGAAACGCGTCGCCTGTACGCCTTGGAGGATGCAAATCCGCTAAAGGCAGCTTATGGACGCAATTGCATACTCGCACGGCGGCTGCTGGAGCGTGGTGTACGCTACGTCAGTTTGTACTGTGCTTCACGGGCCTCGGGAGTAGACGGCTTGCTGAACTGGGATGCGCACAAGACGCTCAAAGCCGACTACGAACGGCACCTGCCGATCTTCGACCAGCCGACCGCAGCGCTGCTGAGCGATCTCAAGCGTCGCGGTTTGCTGGAGGACACTTTGGTACTCTGGACCACCGAGTTTGGCCGCATGCCTACGCATCAAGCGGGAACGGCCGGCCGCGATCACAACCCGGATGGCTTCACGTGTTGGATGATGGGGGCTGGCATCCGAGGTGGCGTTTCGTACGGTGCTACCGACGATTT
>JANQOL010000101.1 GCA_028289675.1 Pirellulaceae bacterium | reverse complement strand
GTGGCGGGTTCGTCTGTTTGCATGGCACCCAAATCAATGACGCCCGTCACCTGGTCCAATTCAAACAGTACATGTTCCGCGTGCACGTCCCGCAGCACGGTGTGTAGACGGACCGGATTTGGCAGCTGCGTTTGCAGCTCTTGCACGAGTCCAGGGCCGAATTGTCTCAGGCATTCCCAAGTGTCATGGAACAACAGAGTCTCGTCGTTCGTCGCTTGAGGAGGGCATGATGGTTGTCCCGTTTTTTGCCGCGACAGCCATTGGCAAAGTAAGTGATGTCGGCGGTCCACTGCGGGGCTCGGGCCCCAAGTCGATTCGTCGGAACCCCAGGCGGCGTGCAAGTTTGCCAAGGCGCGAAGCGCGTTCCGCAGTCGGGTCGACGCCGGGCGTTGCGCGTAATCAGCTTGACCGGGTAACCAATAAGTCAATTCCCAGATCCTGGCGTCCGCGTTGATCCAGGTCTGCTGGTCACTGCTGACGCGGTATCCGGGCAGCAAGTGAATTTGGCGCTGAACGGCCACGTCGACGGCCCGACGCATTTGGATCAGCGCCTTGTGGGACGGCTGTCCCGGGGGCCAGCCCCGCAAGCACAAATCGCCGTGGGGAGATGTACAACGCAGTAGCAACGCAGCCGATAGTCCGCCGAAAATCTGGCACTGCGGCACCGCCAAGTTGGGCTTCAGCAGCTTTTGCCAAACCGGTTCTGGGATAAGATGTTCCATGACAGCCGGACTGCGAGGCTGGATGCTATTTAGGATGGCGACATGATTATCGGGACTTTGGATTGGGCAAGTACCCGCCTGCGTGGACAATTTGCGTGTCCGACGTGTGGGACGAACGAACGCTTCCGACTGCGCGCTTCACGGCCCTTTCTCACAATCTACTTTATTCCCGTCGTTCCCATCGGTGGGCTGCAAGAATTCGTCCAGTGCTCGGCGTGCAAGGACTCTTTTGAAACCAATGTCCTGGCTAGCCGAATGTTGCCCGATGCCGGAGGAGCGTCTGGTGCGGGTGCCGAAGGCGATGCCGGCCCAACCTTCGAAAGCGATCTATTGAAAGTCATCTCGTTGATGATGATCGAAGATGGACACGTTACGGAGAACGAGATCCGCATCGCTCGCCGTCTGTACGAAAACATGGCCGAGCAGAACCTTTCCCGTGAAGACTTGGGACGTAGCTGCGGGCAAGTCAAATTGCTGAGGTTGAACGTGTTGAGCTTTCTCGCCACGGCAAGTAAGCGGATGGACCACCAACAGAAGCTGCTGGTCGTGCAAGCCATGTTTGCGATCGCCGGCGCCGATGGCCAAGTTTCCCCAGGGCGCCTGCGCTCGTTGGTGCAGTCCCAACAAGTGCTAGGTTTGGAAGAGCGTGAATTTCAGTCCGCCGTAGAAGCGACCGCCCAGTGGCTGACTTGATGCCCTGAGCCAACGTTGCCAGTGGCAATGAACGCCCTTGTTCTTTCAAGCTTGCTCGCTCGTCAAGGGACAAACCGCCGAGGATCAAGCATGCGTGCCGCGGAGTCGAAGAGATGCGCTTTGGTAAAAGTGCGAGTGGCCATCGTTGGTACAAGCGACAGATTCGCGGGAGTCAACCTAGCCAGATTCACACGGATCCGCGGGCAGCCGATTCTTCCGCCAGTTCAGTGAAGAAAACGTTCAGCAAATCCGGCCAAACTTCAGGAATACAGTGTTTTAGACGGCCGCCGAGTACGCTCGGCCCGTTTGGAGGGGATGCTGTGACTCAGCAGTTGATCCTTCACCACAGCCGGGTTGTTGCTATACTTGCAGGCATAGCTGATTCCGCTGGCAAAGCTTGTTCCACCGGGGGGAGGACTGCCCAACATGAGTTCGGATCAACATCTAGATCACATTCTGGGCGACTGGCCTTTCGAGCCCGAGTCGTTGTGCGTTCGCTTGCTCAAAGGCACAGATGGTCGCGATGTCATCCAGCTGAGGGTCGATCTCGGTATTTTGCAATTGGAAACCCAAGGTCGTCCGGACGGTCTGCGGCCTGAAGGGCACGATACCTTGCTGGATTTTCTACTCCGACAAGAAGTCGAAGATCCTGATTTGGAAGTGGACGAGGCCACTTGCATCGAAATTGATCGCGAGTTTGTGCAGTATTACCACCGACGTGTGGCCTGGTTACGGTTGCAACGTTTTGCCAATGCAGTCCAGGATGCCGATCATACGTTGGCGCTAATGGATTTTTGCAAGGAACATTCTCCATGCGAAGAATGGACGATGCAGCATGAACAGCATCGTGCATTCGTCATCTTTCATCGCAGTCAGGCGGCCGCGTTGCTGGCGATCGAAGAGCAGAAACCGGATGAGGCCATCGCTGAAATCAACCAGGGTCTGCACCTGATCGAAGAAAACTTCCGAGACATGGGCTGGGAGGAACAATTCGATTCAGACGAATTGGTCGAGCGTTTGCTCCATCTTCGCGAATCTCTGCGGGAAGACTTTTCTATCGAGAAGACGCTTCAAGAGCGTTTGGCCGAAGCGGTCGAAGCCGAGCAATATGAGCTAGCGGCTCAATTGCGCGACGAAATGGCGAAGCGCGACGTCAGTAGTTGATGCGATCCGTTTTCGCAACGTCTCTTTGTTTGACCGGCAGCCGTAGGCGCACGTGCTTTCAGCTATTTGACCGTTAGCCGTACGCGCCGCGTTGTCAGTTGTTTGACCGGTAGCCGTAGGCGCACGCGTTTTCAGCATTGCCGGTCCATCACGTGCGCCTATGGCTACCGGTCAAACAAAGAACTCGCGGACAGCTACGGCTGCTGTGTTGGTTGTTCTGCTCGGCCCAGCGGTGGATGGTAGAAGAATTGGCGATCCGTCCTCAGGTCCAAAGGCGCCGCCGACGGATAACTGCCATCGAACCAAGGCTGGTTGTAGTAACCCGGCTGTAGGGGAAACCCTCGGGACGCCCCATAGCCTGGGTAGCCGCCATACGCGGGCAAGCCTTGTGGAGGAACACCAGTCCCGGCCCCGCCGCGGCCAGCGATCGGCGCGCCGCCAGGACCATGGTATCCCGGCAATTGGTGAGCTGGTCCGCCATAGCCGGCGCCCGGAAGACCCCAGCCAGGAAATCCAGGTAGTTGGCCGTTGAGAATTCCGTAAGGTGCGGCTGGCCCCCAAGCGTCGTAGGGTACGCCGTAAGGTCGGAAGGGAAACCGCCAGTGCTCGTA
>JANQOL010000092.1 GCA_028289675.1 Pirellulaceae bacterium | reverse complement strand
GTGGTGTATTCGCCGGACGGAAAACTGCTTGCTTGTTGCGGCTTCATTGATGATGTGACCGTTTGGGATTTGCCGGCGAATCGCCAACGCCACCGGTTTAAGCTAACTGACATGGCACGATCGCTGGCGTTTTCGCCAGATGGCAAGCAACTGGTAGCCTGCCACGGCGACTACGCGAGCGGCAGAGTCCTGTTCTGGGATGTGAGAACTGGCAAGGAACTCCCTCAGTTCCACGATTTCCTGGAAGAATGTTGGGCGATAGGTTTTCACCCGAATGGAAAACTTTTTGTCACAGGCTCCATGTCGGACAAGAAGGAACGGACTTACAAATTCTGGGAGCTGCCATCCGGACGATTGCTCCGAACTCTAAAGCCAAAGCGTGACTCATGGAGAGCCAAGAGTGTCGTGTTCGTTCCGGATGGCGATTCGCTGATAACGAGCGGATTCGATCGATTGCAGATTTGGGACCTTGCATCCCTTATGGACCCGAAATTCCAAGCGATGGTCGATAAGCTTTCCTCACTTAAGGCAAAACTCGACTTCAAGGACGGGCTGCTGAATGTTGATTTCTACGAAGGGGCACTGACTGACGCGGACCTTGCAAGGTTTCCTGTAGTGTCGCAGCCGTTTCGGTTGGATTTGAGCGGGATCGACAACCTGACGGACGAGGGAATGCGGCATCTCACCAATCAGCCCTACCTTACAGAACTCGTCCTCGACAGTTGTTCAAACGTCACCGATGCCGGATTCCAACACATCGCCAAACTGCCGGTGCTGCGGTCGCTGAGTTGCAACTACATGGATCATGTCACATCAGGCGCAATAACGCATCTGAATGGAATGACCCAATTGAAATCGTTGACCACCAACCGGGAACTCAAAGAAGATGCCTTTACCCACCTGGCAAGCCTCACTTCATTAGAGCAGCTAACCATCGGTGTGGGGCGCGTCAGCACAACAACATGGCGCCGCCTGAGCGAACTCAGGAATCTGCGACATTTGAGAATCTCAGGACGGATGCCGGATGCGGCCCTGGAATCTATCGGCAAGCTCGCGCGACTGGAACGGTTGGAGATCAACTACTGCGTCGATGGGACAGGGCTGATTCATCTGTCTGATTGCCAAGAACTGCGGTCGCTGGAGATCAACGGTGAGAATATCGATGATGAAGACGTCGCATTGCTTCTGCCGCTGAAGAAGCTCAGTCGCTTGAACTTGAACTACACGTCGGTTACAGCAGCCGGACTAGCTCATGTGGGAAAGCTGATCGCACTTGAAGAATTGCTGCTGCCAGAAAGAGTGAGCGACGAGGGCTTGTTGCAATTGTCTGGATTGGTTCGTCTTCGGTCGCTGGACTTAGAACGTCGCGGTGTCTCGGACCGCGGCTTGGCCGCGCTGCGGGATATGACCGATCTAGAAGCTCTGAAACTCCACGGTTTGCCTGATGTCCAAGGTCCTGGCCTTATTAACCTGTCCGCCGCCAAGCGATTGGTGCATCTCGACCTGAGGACGACAGGTGTTACAGATGGAGGGCTGGCACATCTGCGATCGCTAACGCATTTGCGGAAGTTGCAGTTGCCCAAGGCTATCACCGACGCTGGGCTCGTACATGTCAGCGCACTGACCAATCTACGGGAACTTGAAATGGTTGAGTCAAGAGTAACTGACGCCGGCCTGCAACACTTGGAGAATCTGCGCCAACTCGAGCAGCTGAATATCGACGAGACATCCATCACACAAGAAGGCAAGAAGAGCGTTCTAGTCGGAACGGCAGACTGTATATCTTCGGCCCGTAGATCAGAAGAAACACCGCTGACTTTGGTAGATATGCTTGCCAACTATCCACGATCCGACCTAGCATCATGTGAATGACCTGGTACGAAGACACCGCCAACCTGATCACCGCAGAGACCTGGGAGGATCATCTGTGGGCCAACCTGCCTGACGGCTCTCGTTCGCCGCTGGGCGGCGGCGGCATCCGAATGCTGGTCGAGCAGCTCTTGCTGGTGCTGCAAAGCCGGACCCCTCCAACGTCACGGGCGCCGGTCACGATCGATGTGTCGCTGGACGACAACGCACCGGAGGCCGCTGGTCTCACGATCAATGCCAACCTCGACAACGAAGCCAACCCGGGGCCCGACGACTACTCGAGAGACGCGGTTGCCCTGCGGGTCAATGGCCGGTTCATTCACAACGGCCCCGAGGTCGTGGGTGTGCCGGTGGGGGCAGTGGTATTTTGGCCTGGTGCGGTCAACAACGTTCCCAACGGCTGGGCGATCATGGACGGCATCGAGAATTCTGCAGCCAACGGAGGATCGGGCATCAACGCAATTGGCGCCAGTGGTGCGTATCTGAAGTTGAAGGGCACCGCCGACGCATCCATCAACGCTGCGACGAACACCGGAAGCACGGCTGCGGCCGGCAAAACTGACACCGGCAGTGCATCAATTGGGTCAACCGGGAGCGGCTCAGCAAACATATCAAGCCCATCGTTGACTGGCGGCAACACGACAGGGGCGA
>JANQOL010000089.1 GCA_028289675.1 Pirellulaceae bacterium | reverse complement strand
CGTCTCGGACAAAGAACTGCCGATTCCCAGTCGAGAAGAAAGATCCAAATAACCAGGGACGACTACGGCGGAGCCAAAATCTTGGATGCGGGCCGAGCGCGGCAACGACGTTGATGGCCCGACAGCTTGGATCTTGCCATCAACGATGGTCAGCGAGGCGTCGGACAGCCAGCCCGTGGCCGTTCGTGCGGCGGAGGCGCGAATAACCACCGCGTCGTTGGCTGGGCTAGCTTCAAACACGGCTTCGCCATCAACGTAGGTGGCCAGGACTCGACTGCCCGGTTCCAGCGGTTGCCCCGAGAGCACAACAAAGTCTGCGTCCGCTTGCGGTTGCAAACTGCCAACGCGATCGCTGACGCCCATCAATCGAGCTGGATTGATCGTCAGCGTCTTCAGAATCTGCGTGCTGGTCAGCTGGCCACGCCCCAGCAGCGAAGCCAAGAAAAGCAATTGAGCATTGTCGCCATCATTGGCCGCACGGAAGGCCAGTTTGTCTTCGGCTCCGGCAGCGATCAGCTGCGCTGCTCGTTCCCACACCGGGACGCGTTGTTTCTGTTCAGGGCTCCGAACTGCAGGGTTGGTAACTTGCCCCGGTCGCATCTCGGCATTCAGGATCACGCCACGCGAGTTGGCTTGCGACCAATCAAGCTGGGACGTCAGCGACCCAACCTCTTGGGGATCTACCAGGATCCAAGGCAGCTGAAACTCGCCCGACAGATCAAGCGCGGCTCGGATCTCTGCGGCTGAGTTGACATTCCATCGCACCGGCGTCTGGGACTGCTTTAGCTCCTTCAACGCTTGCAGCTGGTCGTCCTCGATGTCCGCGTCTGCTGCCGTCAGTTCGTCGACCGTTTGCCAGAACGCCCGCAGACCGGCGATCGCTTCCACCAGGCTGGTTGCCAGCTGAGGTTGAGTGGGTTCGACTGGCCGGTCAACCGAAACGGCGCCGACTGGGGGCTCGTAGATGGTGGGAGGCGACAGAGCTGCGGGAGTAAGGACGACACTCAAGCTTTCGGATTCGTTAAGCACGCGCCGCGTCAAGTCCGAACCGCTCAGCTTCACCACGGCGGCTTGACCTGGCATCAGGCGATTCGCGTTGGGGGTGATTTGAATTGTGGTGACGCCGCCGGCTAGGAATTGATCGTAGTCGTCGAAGGGATCGTAGCCGTCCACCGCGCGAACTTGGGGACTGATTGCAAACGAATCGCTGCGGCTGGATTCCAGCAGATTGGATTGAGCCACCACCAGTCCAGGAATAATGGTGACGCGCCCCAGTTCGTGACGCCGCGCGGTCGCCGGCACTTCGATTTTGTCACGTGGCCCGACGGCCAAGATCTGGCCTTGCTGAACCACCAACACCGCATCGGCAATGGGATCTTGGAGGCCCGTCCAAATCTCGGACGCAAAATAAGCGTGAACCCGTTCATCGGTTCCGGTACTTGAGGTGGCATCGTGCTTCGCCGCAACGCTTTCCGGAGACCCTGCAATCAACGGGTTGCATCGGTCTGCCGTGGTCGCCACGACCAACACGCAGACGAGCAACAATCGCCAACTTGTGTGATGCGGTCTGAGCTGGCACAAGTCGTCCATTACTCGGCCTCCGGTGACAAGAGTCGCTTCACTTTTTCATCCTGCGAGCGATCGTAGACGACTTCGCCACCGACGATCGTGCGATCCACCCAAGTACTGATTTGTAGCGGTTCGCCGGTTAGCAGCAGGAGATCGGCGTCTTTGCCGACTTCGATAGAACCAACCCATTGATCGATGCCCAGCAGTTGGGCTGGCCTGAGTGTGATGGCAGCCAGTGCCTCATCCCGAGACAAACCGTATTTGACCGCTGTGGCAGCTTGATACCAAAAGTAACTGCTGCCGAGGGTGGGCTGGGAGCCCGAACCGCTGATCTGAAACAGGTACGGAACACTGGCCGCGCCGTAGATTTCGGGCAAGATGATCTTGCGATCCTCCCGCGTCCGCTCATCGGTTTCCCAAAACACGAGAGTCGGATCCAGGATGACTGGTGCCTCATGTTCGGCAAGTAGTTTGGCGGCCCGATGGCAAGCCTGTCCCAGGACCAACCTGTATTGCAACGAGTACTCGTCCGCCAAACGTAAGGCGGCAGCGACGTCCATCGCACGCTCACAGTAAATATAGACGGGCATCCGGCCCTGGACGGCCAACTTCATTGCGGCTAGTCCTTGGTCTTCCTGCTCCTTTTCCTTGTCGTCGTCCTTGTCCGTTGATTTGTCGGAGGATTCGTCCGCGTCTTCGCCGGACTTAGGTTTGGATTGCTCCGGCTTGTCTTTGGAGTCACTGTCGTTAGCTTTATCTCCCGCGGCTTCCTTATCCTCATCTTCCTTGGCGGATTCTTTTTCGGATTCCTTCTCCAGCGCTCTTTTCGCCTTGTCCAGCTCCTTCCGCAATTGAGCCATCTGACTCATCCGGTTTCCACTGGTTGGTCGCAGCGACAATTTCAAAGCGGCGTCCCGACGCACCAACATGTCGTCCACAAACGAGCCTGCGGTTTTGACAATGGCGGCCTTACCACCAATCAACGTACTGTTGCCTGGCACGACAGCAGCGGTGGTGATTCCATTCCGGCGACATTCCTCGAAGTAGGTGGCTACCGGGTCAATGGAGTCCACGACGGACAAAAAAGGAACCACGGCATTTTGCTCGTTAGCTTGGCTCATGCCCGCCGAGTTGTGAGCATCGATGAAGCCAGGCATCACGACCATGCCACTGGCGTCGATCACTTTGGCTTCACCGGGAATGTCGACATCGGTGCCAACGGCCTCGATCTTGCCGTCGCGGATCAGGATGACGCCGGAGTCGATGGGATCTCCGGAGATGGGATAGATTTTGGCACCTTGGATTGCCAACGGTCCGGCTGCCGACAACGGGTTTGCCAGCGTCAGCCAACCACAGAGCGCGAGAGCCCAGGGAATTGCCCGGAATGCGACCGCTTTGTTACTCATCATGAACCTGATTTCCGACTTGCAATATGAAAATGAATGGTATGGCCAATGGCAATAGGGGCACAGCGAAGTCGAGCATCACTCCCCTTCATCCGGCGGATAGATGTGGCCGTCGATCATGGTCCACTGGACCGATGACGTTGGTTGATGGGGAGGTCCGCTGAGGGCGACTAAATCGGCTTGTTTGCCAACGCGAATGGATCCCACCTGATCATCGATGTTTAGAATCTGTGCCGGACGCAAAGTGATGGCAGCCAGAGCGGATTGTTCGGACAATCCAAACCGCACGGCAAACTGAGCTTGTTCCAATAGCCGATCACCGGCCAAGCAGAATTCCACCTCGGCCTTTTCCAGCTTGCCGGGAATGTTCCAGCGCAAATCGGTCCCTTCCGCTCCGCGAAGTCCGCGCGACGAAGACGTGGTGGTCAGCGCGGTATAGACCAGACTGGCGCCCGACTGTT
>JANQOL010000087.1 GCA_028289675.1 Pirellulaceae bacterium | reverse complement strand
GACGAGCCACGCCCAAGTTCAGAAAGATCTGGTAGCGCTGTCCGGCCGCCGGATCAAACGTTATGGACTCCGTCTCCATTTCGTTTCCAGTGACGACGTGCAGCGAATCCACAATTTGTTCGGCGCTCATCCGCCGCTGCCATGGTGACGCATAAACCAGCTGGCTCGGTACTTTCGTATCATCGATCGCGGCTCTTTGGTAGATCTGGGTGCGCGCAACGAATCCCACTAAGGCTTTGAGATCGTAGCCGGATAGAATGAATTGATCCGCCAAATGATCCAACAGCCCGGGAATTCTTGGTTCGGAATCAAACCAATCATCGGTCGAGGGCATCAATCCCCAGCCCATCATTCGCGCCCATACACGATTGACCATCACTCGCGGAAACCTTGGGTTCTCCACGCTGGTGATAATGGCGGCCAATTGTTCTTTAGAATCGGCGTCCGGTTGCAGTTGCTCCGCGGATGGTTGACCAGGGCCGAATCGCTGCACGTCGAATTGCTCGCTCGGCCAACTCGGCACGACGGCCTCTCCGGGTTTGAGCGTGGTTTGGATCGACGATTCGCCGCCGACACGCTCAAAGAAAGCCGCTGGTACCGTGCTAGATTCCGGCAGTTTCAGTGGCTTGCCATGCAGCATAGCACCCAAGCTAAACAGATCGCGCTGGGTCCAGGGGTGGTAGGGTGCGTCATGACAGCGGGCGCACTTCATATCCACGCCCAAGAACGCGCTGGCCACGATATGCGCCTTCTCGGCCATGGGCACGTCGTTCTGGGTAGCCAGTTCGAATCCGGCCGCCGCTCCCGCATACGGGTCTCCCTCCATACGAATCAGCTCAGTTACGAAACGATTCATCGATTTGTTCAACAGAAAACTGTCATAGATCCACCAACGAAAAGGTCCCGTGTTGTTCAAACTGGGCTTGAGTATGTTCGGATTCTCGGCCAACACGTCTTGCCAATAGCTCGTCCAGTGATCGGCCCAGCGATCATCTTGCAGCAATCGTGTCACGGCGTATCCACGACGCTCAGCGGGAGGCCGCGCCAGGTAATCTTCGATTTCGGCCAGAGTTGGCGGTACGCCCACCGTATCCAACGACAAACGCCGCAAATACTGCAGGTCGCTCAGCGGCTCGGTCACGGCATCCAGAGCCAACTCGGCTGATCCACTTTCCGACTGCAGACCCGCTTGCTCGGCAGCGGCTGTCAGCAGCCGCTCGACTTGTTCCATGGCATCGAAGTCAGAATCGTTCTTGGCCGATGGATCTTGCCCTTGCAGCAACTGTCGGGCGCGAGCATGGCGATCATGCCAATAGGCGTCCTCAGTGGCCGAGGAGACCGTCAATTCCTGACGGTCGAGTCCCGTCAGCTGCTGCTGTAATTGATCCAGATAGGCGGCAAAATCGACATCGGTCAATTCGACAGGTGGCTCGTAAAGAGCGCTTGGTGGTCCCAATAAGCGAAACATCTGGTCGCCAGTGCGATAGGCAACTAACGTCTCGCCTGTTTCGCAGCGGCTACCCTCCGAGCCCACCAACACCTCCAGCACAACTTCGACCGGCTTTCCACCCGCGTCGTAGCTGGATCGCGCTTCCAGATCGCCGACAAAGAGCTCGCGTAGCCGCGGATCATCCTTTTGGTAAACCACGAATGGTTGGTGAGCGTCGCTAAAGAGGCGCTTGGCAGACGTTTCGACGATCAACTCTCCGTCAATCCACAGTCGAGCTCGACCGGGGCTGCGAACCAACAAATCGACTTTTCCGCGTGGCAGCCGGGTCTTGGCAAATACTTGCATCCACACCGGGCCACGCCATCTCTGCCGCACACCTCCGCGAGAATATTTGAGCGGCAAACGGTGAAGAGCTAGCTGAGGTACTGTGAATTGCCGGACGGCAGGCGGAGGTTGCCGCGAAAAGTCTTGGTAACTGCCTGCACCTTCGCGAAGCACAACAGTCACTCGATCCTCCTGCGCCTCGTCGGGCCAAGTCGGCGGATGCACAATTGGGCGGCAGCGGTCCAACAGCATTTGTTCGTCCACTGGACCACGATGAATACGCACATCGTCAACGGCACCTACCAGACTATTTCCTGGGGCTCCACCGCGAGCCGAACCGATCCAAAGTGAGTCGTTGTCCACGGTCGGCGGCTGCGTAGTGGGGCCAGCCATATCCCACTTTCCATTGCTGCGAGTATTGTCCAACACAGCTAGCATGCTGCCAGGCTCGCCAAATTCATAACTCACCGCCACGTAATGCCACCCGCCGTCGACGGCCAGGCTACGCGAGCTTGTCCAGCGGTGGTACTGCAAGGTCCCATCAGGCCGACTGGTCGAAAACAGAAAACTGACTTTGGCCGACGAACCAGCACCGGTCAGTCGCAAAGCGTAGTTGTGATTTTCAGAGCGCTGCTGTTCGTAGGTGCGCCCTTTGCCAATGATGTAGGCCTGAGCACCGTTGGCTAGCTTGTCGACTCGCACCCAGGCTTCAAGGGTGATGCGGTCGCCAAGCCCAAAGTCCAGTGGGCCGTGCTGATCATCGTCTTCGACGCGCAGGTAAGCCCCCGCCTCCTCCAATATCAACGCGGAACTCGGTTCTGGAGCCAGCCCTTCAAACCAATCACCGCTGGGGCCGATCTGGGACAAACGCAGTTGCCCATGTCTTTCAGTAGGCAGATCTCCCAGTTGCTCTTCCGATTCAAAGTCCCATTGAATCGTCGAAATCGAGTCCGGTTTGGTGACCTCCGCTGCCCAACCAGAAAACGCACTGCCAATTCCCGCGAGACATGCCAACAACGCTCGGCCAATGCTTCGAAGACTTGGCTGGTGATCCATACCGCGATGCGTTCTTATCCAACCCATTTTCCTGACTCCCGACATGCCCTGCCGTATGACGCGAACTAGGAGCTTGAGTATGACACAGCACGCACGTAAGGGCAATTGACGTACCTTTATGCGGATACTGCCAAACGGCAAATCGACGAAGTGCCCAGCAGGACAAACACGCTCTTCCAGGCGCTGGCAGAACTCGCCCGTCAGCGGTGGTCGATACCTTATAGAAAACCTAGAATGCTGCCCATTCAGATAGGTGAGATGCAACGGACGAGTGGAGAGTCAAAGTGTTACACGCGGTCATCATGGCAGGTGGTTCGGGAACCAGATTCTGGCCTGCGAGCCTTAATCGGCGGCCCAAACAGCTGCTGCAATTGGTCGACGACGGCTCGATGCTGCAAGGGACGTGCCGGAGGTTGCAGGGACTGATCTCGCCGGAACACACACTGGTGATGACCAACAAGCACTTAGTTACACCTGTACGCGAGCAATTGGCGGATGTTCCGCCGGAGCAGGTCGTGGGTGAACCCATGAAACGCGATACCGCCGCATGCATCGCTCTTTCCGCGTCGCTAATTCACCACGCGGACGCGGACGCCATCATGCTGGTGTTGCCTGCCGACCATGTCATCAGTACGGATGCCCAATTTCAAGACTGCATGAGCAGCGGAGTCAAGCTGATCGAGCAGTCGCCGGAGCGGCTAGTAACCTTTGGCATCCGACCTAGCTACGCCGCCGAGTCTTTTGGATATGTACAACGCGGCGAGGCACTCGCCGATTCGGGCATATCGGGTGCCTTCCGAGTTGCCTCCTTTCGCGAAAAGCCTGACCGACAGACCGCAGAACAGTACTTAACAGCAGGCACCTATGACTGGAACAGCGGGATCTTCATGTGGAGAGCGGACACAATTCTGAACGCCCTTCGCAGATTTGAACCAGAAATGATGAAGCACATCGACGCCATCTCGGCGGACATGGGCTCGCCGGGATTCGAGGTCACGTTGCAGCGCGAGTTTTCCAAAATCGATGGCCGCAGCATCGACTACGCGGTTATGGAAAGGTACCCGGATGTATGTGTCATCGAAGCTACCTTTACCTGGGATGACGTCGGCAGCTGGCAGTCGATCGGACGTCTGACTGAACCAGACGAACAAGGCAATTGCGTGCGTGGCAAGTTTCTGCCAATTCAGTCCCAACGCATGATTGTGTTCGGAGAGGACCCTGAGCATCTGGTCGTCACCATTGGCATGCAGGATACGATCGTCGTTCACACGCCAGGAGCGACATTGGTGGCCCCCAAGGACCAGGAAGAACGGGTGCGAGAGGTCGTCAAGCAATTGCAAGCGCGCGAATGGGATGCTTACCTGTAGACCAAAGATCAGTCGGGACGATGTGAAGCTTTCGTCCCAAAGCGACCACCCTTCGCGACCTAGTTATTGACAAGCTTCTGTGAGCGCGTCGTCACGACAGCCGAAAGGCGCCTGGCAACAGATCTTCCATCGACCACTCGCACCGCTCATGAGTCTGACTGTCGATTAGATACACCGGATAGTCCATGCCAAACTCGGCCAGCACTTGCCGGCAAGCGCCACAAGGAGTCACCGCCCCCACACTGGCGATTGCGATGGCGCGTAGTTTTGATTCACCGCGCGCCACCATGGTGCCGATGGCACAACGTTCCGCGCACATGGCTAACCCATAAGAAGCGTTCTCCACGTTGCATCCCAGAATGATCGCACCGCTGGCTGACAAAATAGCGGCGCCTACCGCGAACTGGCTGTAGGGAGCGTAAGCTCGCTGCTGAGCTTGCAACGCAGCGGTTGTCAATCTTGAGATGTCATCTTCACTCAGTGTCATGCGTACTTCGAATCATCATGCGGCTTCGCCATCTCGCAGCTCGCGAGGCAGATGGCTGGACCATACTCAAACTCAATCTATGGGCGGTTCGCATTAGCCTTTGGCGGCCTGCAATTGGCTCAGCGCCGACACCACCGACTGGTGTTGCTGCTTGAGTTCCGAGAGGCTCGCACGTTCTTTTTCGACCACTTCGGCGGGTGCACGGCTGACGAAACTGTCGTTCGACAGCTTCGATTCTTTACCAGCTATCTGCTTGAGCAAGTTGTCTAATAACTTCTGGTTCCGGCTAATCTCGGCTTCCACATCAATGAACTGGCCCATGTCCACGGTGATCTCCATTCCTTCCACGCTGGCTTGAGCCGTTGGTGGACTCAGATCCTCGAAATCCCCTCCCAGTCCAACACAATTCGCCTTGGCCAACCCTTGGAAAAACGGCAACATCGGCTGCAGCAGTTCCGCCCGTTGGGAATCACAGGCAACGGTGAAGGTGACATCTTCCTTCGGAGGAATGTTCTGTCGGGAGCGTAGTTCGCGGAGTGCCTTGAGGACCGCCACAAAACTGGCAAACTGCGCTTCGATTTTTGGATCCTGCTGATCCAAGTCAGGCGCGGGCCAGTTGGATTTCATCAACCAGGGCTGCGACTCTTGCTGTCCATCCAGAGCGCGGACCGGACCGAAGCTCGCCAACTGCTGCCAGATGGCTTCAGTGATGAACGGAATCATGGGATGCAACAACCGCAACAATTGATCCAGCGTGTGTGCCAGTACTTGCTGCGTGGCTGCGCGACGGCCAGGGTCTTGAAGCCGAGTCTTGGCCATTTCCAGGTAGTAGCTGCAGAACTCGTCCCAGGCGAATTCGTACAGCAGCCGGGCCGCCTCGCTGTGGTGGTAGCCGCCCAACGCCGCATCCACCCGCTGCGTTGTGGTGGCCAATCGCGACAAGATCCAACGGTCTTCTACCGGTAGCGACTGCAAATCCAATTGCTGGGGCTGAAAACCGTCCAGGTTGATCATGACAAACCGAGCCGCGTTCCATAGCTTGTTGCAAAAATTGCGGGCCACCTCAAAGCGTTCGCTGATCACCGGTGCTTTGGGATGAGCGCGGTCTTCATCCGACTGAGCCCATTGAGTTGAAAACAGCTGCTTGCAATCAGGGCATTCAACCGTCGGTAACTGTCGATTTTTCTTGGTCTGATTGACCGCAGCCTGGCAATGCGGACACTCGAATTGGACCGGCATGCGCACGTCTTGCGTTTCGGTGGCTAGCAGCGCCAATCCAAAGCGAAGCGCATCGGGGCCAAATTTGTCCATGACATCAATAGGGTCGACACCATTGCCCTTGCTCTTGGACATCGTCTCGCCCTGTCCATCCAAGATCTTGGGATGGATAAACACCTCTCGGAACGGCACTTCACCCAAATTGTTGATGCCCATCAAGACCATGCGAGCTACCCACAAGGTGATGATGTCTCGGCTGGTGATCAACGTCGTTGTCGGATAGAAGTAACTCAGTTCGGGCGTTTTTTCCGGCCAGCCCAACGTCGAGTGAGGCCAGAGTGCCGAACTAAACCAAGTATCGAGCACGTCTTCCTGACGAACATAGCCGTCGGATTCCAGCTGTTGCTCCCAGCTAGCGCCTTCT